>JAJZSG010000164.1 GCA_021849905.1 Pseudomonadota bacterium | reverse complement strand
GGCGTGCTGATCGATGATTTAATCAGTTGCGGCACCCTTGAGCCTTACCGGATGTTTACCTCACGGGCTGAATATCGTTTGCTATTACGCGAGGACAATGCAGATTTGCGTTTAACGCAAAAAGGGCGTGAATTAGGACTTGTGGGTGATAAACGATGGCAGGCATTTTGTGAAAAACGAGAGTCTTTGGAAAAAGCCAATGCCTTGCTCGATAGCACCTGGGTTCGTGTGGGTCACAATAAAGCCTTGGAAACCGTTTTAGAAACCCCCTTATTGCACGATTGCCGTGCTGCAGATTTACTAAAACGGCCTGAAATCAACTATCAGCATTTGCAAGCAGTGACTGAGCTCAACTTGCCGCCACTTACTGACGCCGTTGCAGAACAAGTGGGCATTATCAATAAATACGCAGGATACATTGAGCGCCAACAGCATGATATCGAACGACTTCAAAAAAATGAGACTATGCGTTTACCTGAAACGCTGGATTATCATCAAGTTTCAGGTTTGTCAACCGAGGTGATCCAAAAACTCACGACAATAAAACCCGTGTCACTTGCCCAAGCCGGACGGATATCAGGTGTGACCCCTGCGGCTCTTTCACTGCTACTCGTGCACCTTAAAAAAATGAAGTTATTGGCATGATCTTATCCTTCTCATCTGAAACCCTATTGCGTGACGGTTTGGCAAGTCAATCGCTTGATTTTGCCTATGATGGATTACACCAATATCTGGGGTTATTGAATAAGTGGAATCAAGCTTATAACTTAACGGCCATTCGTGACATAGACAGTATGGTCACCAAGCATCTCCTGGATAGTTTGATGATTTTACCCTGGATTAAAGGCAACCGAATTCTCGATGTGGGCACAGGGCCAGGCCTCCCAGGCATACCGCTTGCACTGGCAAATCCTGCGTTACAGGTTACATTGCTGGATAGCAACGGCAAAAAAATCCGTTTTTTACATGAAGTCAAACGCGCATTGTCCTTAGATAATGTCGACATCATTCAAACGCGTGTAGAAAACTACCGCATAGACCTGAGATTTGATACAGTAACGAGCCGCGCATTCAGCGATCTTCAACACATGATAAACTGCACACATCACCTGCTTCAGTTCGATGGCATTTGGCTGGCAATGAAGGGGCGTCAACCCGATACAGAGCTCGCGCTAATTAAGCAACGATATCGCATTGAATCCTATACGGTTTCAGGTATTATCGGTGAGCGTTGTTGTGTCATTATTGAAAACAAGGATAAGCCATGGGAAAAACAATAGCCATCGCCAACCAAAAAGGCGGTGTGGGTAAAACCACAACAGCCATTAATCTTGCTGCATCACTGGCAGCGAGTCATAAAAAAATCTTATTGATTGATCTTGACCCACAAGGCAATGCCACTATGGGTTCAGGTGTTGATAAAAATAATCTCGTGCATACAGCCAATGATGTGTTGCTGCATGATTGTTTAGCACAACAAGCCTGTTTAACCACCCCCTGTGGTTATGATTTAATCCCGTCAAACGGTGATTTAACGGTTGCAGAAGTCAATTTAATGGGACGCGAGAATCGTGAAACCGTCTTGTTAAATGCCTTAAAACCCCTTCAAAACAGTTATGATTTTATTTTAATTGATTGCCCGCCCGCACTTAACACGCTCACACTTAACTCACTAGTCGCTGCTGACTCTGTGTTGGTCCCTATGCAATGCGAATATTTTGCCCTGGAAGGTCTCGCTGCATTATTGTCTACAATTGAACAAGTTCGCGCATCCGTGAATCCTCGTCTGCAACTCGAAGGCGTATTAAGAACCATGTATGATGCGCGCAATCGATTATGTTCTGATGTTGCCAAACAATTATTGGCTCACTTTAAAAATAAAGTCTATCGTACCGTCATTCCGCGAAATGTACGACTAGCGGAAGCGCCTAGTCATGGACTGCCAGCAGTTCAGTATGATAAATCATCTACAGGTGCGATTGCCTATCTCATTTTGGCATCGGAGTTATTAGGCAAACAACCGGTCTTAGCCCCGGCAGCGCAGGCTTAAACGAGGTCTAGTTATGGTCGCAAAACGAGGTGGTTTAGGTCGAAATTTATCGGCTCTATTAAGCCAAAGTAGTAGTATATTACTCAATGATACCCCGTCGGATAATACCCTCATCACGTATTTAACCCTTGATATTCATTGCTTGCAACCCGGAAAATATCAACCCAGACGTGAAATAGCGTCAGATGCGCTCGAAGAACTCGCTGAATCCATCAAACTGCAAGGCCTATTACAACCCTTAGTTGTTCGAGAGATTGCTTCTGGGCGTTATGAAATTATTGCCGGTGAGAGACGATGGCGCGCCTGCCAAATGGCTGGAAAAATCGACGTATCGGTTATCGTTCGTCAAGTCGATGATGAAACGGCAATGGCTTTAGCCTTGATTGAAAACCTGCAACGTGAAGATTTAAACGCAATCGACCAGGCTTTTGCTATGCAGCGACTCATCAATGAATTTGACATGACCCACCAACAAATTGCCAAAATATTATGTAAGTCCCGTGCCGCCGTCAGTAATTATTTGCGATTATTGAATCTAAATACCCATGTTCGGCGCCTGCTGGAAAACGGTGATTTAGACATGGGGCATGCCAGAAGTTTATTGACCTTGGACGAGGTGCTACAAACTAAAATAGCGGATATGGTCGTGGCTCGAGC
>JAJZSG010000035.1 GCA_021849905.1 Pseudomonadota bacterium | reverse complement strand
TCCGATCTATCCTGTTTAGAGGGCTGTGACAAAGCACGGGATATTATCTTCATGTGTGAAGTGGCTGATGAGGCATCTTACGTGCCTCATCATCAAAAAAAAATGGTTTTTTTATTTTCTGCCATGCGACATTTTGCAGAGTATCTTAAACAACAGGGGTTTAGCGTTGATTATGTCACGCTTCAAGACGCCGAAAATACCGGTTCATTTTCAGGCGAGTTGTCTCGTGCTGTAAAAAGGCATCACTGTGATCAGGTTATAACGACCTTTCCAGGAGAGTATCGCGTTCTCATGATGATGCAAAGCTGGCAATCAGAACTTAATATTCCTGTTGAAATCCGGCCAGATAACCGATTTTTATGTTCTTTAGAGCGCTTTCAAGATTGGGCAAAAGGGCGCAAGCAGCTCAGGATGGAGTATTTTTATCGTGAGATGCGACAAGATTATCAAATTTTAATGCAAGGCAATCAGCCAGAGGGCGGAGCTTGGAACTTTGATCAAGATAATAGAAAGCCGCCCAACACGAATTTGGATAGACCTAAACCCTTTATGGCGCAACCTGACACAATTACACGGGATGTCATCGAACTCATTGAGACGCAATTCCAACATCATTTTGGTGATATTGCCCCTTTTTTCTTCGCTGTAACTCGAGATGACGCGTTAAAATCGCTGGATTTATTTATAAAAGAGCGCTTGGTTTATTTTGGTGATTATCAAGATGCCATGATTGAGAATGATCCCTGGATGTTTCATAGTCACTTAAGTATGTATCTAAACTGTGGTTTGCTACTTCCGTTAGAATGTATTCAAGCTGCTGAAGAGGCTTATAAGCAGGGGAGTGCCTCGTTGAGTTCAGTTGAAGGGTTTATCAGACAAATTTTAGGTTGGCGTGAGTTTGTTCGGGGTATTTATTGGTTGAAAATGCCGGATTATGCAGATGTTAATTTTTTATATGCAAAACGAAAATTACCCGATTTTTATTGGACTGGTAATACACGCATGAATTGCGTAAAAGAATGCATAACCGATACAAAAAAATTTGCATATGCCAATCATATTCAACGACTCATGGTCTTGGGCAATTTCGCCTTGTTGACAGGACTTGATCCGAAGCTCGTGAACGAATGGTATCTTCTGGTATATGCCGATGCCTATGAATGGGTTGAGTTACCTAATGTTTCAGGCATGGTTTTATTTGCAGATGGGGGGTATCTTGCCAGTAAACCTTATGCTGCGGGTGGAAACTATATTAAAAAAATGTCTAATTATTGTGATAGTTGTGATTACAAAGTCGCTAAAAAAACAGGGCCGGACGCCTGCCCATTTAATTACTTGTACTGGAATTTTTTGATGTCTAATCGGGAAAAACTAGAAAAAAATCCGCGTGTTAGTATGATGTATCGAACACTTGATAAAATGAGTCGAGATAAGGTTGAAGAAATACAAGATAATTCGAAGGCATTTTTAAACAATCTCTCCGCGGTTTCGAATTAAGGCAGTAAATCAAACCCAGCTAGCTTAAAATGTCGGTCAAAACTGAACGTCATTTTAATGCGATGCTCTTTCATTAGTTGAAATGAAATACAATCAGTAAAACTTACTTTTTGATCTGAAAACTTCTCAAAGAATGCTAATGCCCTCAATTCAGTATCATGTGTTGGTCTGATAATGTTTATAACGCTTGATTGATAGATGATACGCGCAATTTTTGCGGAAAAGTCGTAATTTGTTTGTCGCGCAAGCAAAGTAAATGTTTCATCAAGAACAAAATTACTGGTCATGATTTTTACTTTTTTATGTTCTAGTTCAGACCATGTTTTAACGGATTTTATATGAAATTGATCCGATTTGACATACTTAGCAATAAATGCTCCTGTGTCAATAAAAATCATATATTACCTGAATTTTAATAAAGATAGTCATCATGATGCGTTGAAAGATCAGCTGGTGATTTACCTGTGAAAACACTAGTTTCCTCATAAAAACAATCACGGTTTTTATCACTTTCCTTCAATCTCATTTCTAGTGATTCGCGAATAAATTGACCAAACGAAATGCCTTCAAGCTTTGCTAAGCGCATCGCTTTCATTTTTAGTGTTTCGGTTAGCAAGATAGTTGTGCGGTTCATACAATACATTTAGATGAATGCTATGTATGTATAATAGCATATACATACATATGACGCAAATTATAGTGTTTTCCAATGCAAGATCAACCGACCATCCTTCAATTAGTAAGTACGAATTCCATGCCATTAACCCTGGGATATATATAAACGTCTATTGAGTAACGTGTAAAAAAATGGGATAGTAATTTCTAGAATTTAATATATATGGACATGTAGTTATTTAATGATAATCCGAAGAATAGTAGGTGTACTTTTTTTGACAGTCGGTCTCTCATGCTGTCACAAGCACGTTGTGAAACGTCACATGGATGTCCCCACTTCATTTCCGTCAAGCTCGCCTGCTTATAAACCAATATCTGATTTACCACAGACCCTGTGGTGGCACCAATTTAACGATCTTGAGTTGAACCACTTAATCGATGAAGGTTTAACTTGCAACAGAGACATTCATATTGCAATAGGGAATTTGCAAGAAGCAAAAGGCGTATTAAAAGAAGTCAACTTGAGCTGGATACCTACTGTTCAATTATGGGGAGGGTATTCTACTAATCCTGCTCTAGGAATTCCCGGTAAATTCTATGCGGCCTGGCCTTATTATACGTTGAATATCATGCAATTATATTCTCAAAATAAACAAGCCACGTTTAACCTAAAGTATTATCAAGCAGCAGTTGAAGGCGTTCGGTTAACGGTTATTGGACAAATCGCAACTGCTTATTTTACTCTAATGGCGCAATGGGAACAGTTGAAGCTTTTACAACAGTTAGATAACGACGTAAATTCATTAATTCGCCTTAGTCAAAAAGACCTTTATATCGGTTTGGGTAATGAATTGAGTGTGGCGCAGCTTCAATCCGATGAACAGTTAATCCGGTCGAAATTTCATTCTATAAAAGAAAATATTACAGCCTGTGAAAATGCGTTGCATTATTTCGTTAATGAAAATCCAGGACATCTTCGAAATAAACATAATTTTTCTCAAATTGATTTTAGCCGAATAAAACCAGGCAGCTTACCAGTTGATGTATTAAATAATCGCCCTGATATGAAAATGGCAGAGTATGCATTGAAGGCCGCTCATGCAAACGTATCCGTTGCTTACAGCAATTTTTTCCCTGTTATGCAGCTTGATGATTTTGTCGGTGAAGTCGATGACCCTGAAAAGAAGCTGGTTGATGTGGTTGATGCCTATGGGGTTATTCATTTAGCAGCAAGCAACCTCGGGCGAATTGCTGCAAGTCAAGGAAAGCGAACGGCTGCTTTGGCTGAGTTTCAAAAAACAGTAAAACGAATTTTGAAAGAAGTCGATACCGATTATGATTCTAATAAACAAAAAAATCAGCGCTTTTTAGACTATAAAAGCGCGCTTCATGTTTATCAAAAAAAATACACCTTACAACGCGGTTTATTTAAAACCGGATTAATTTCTTATGCTGAGTTGTTACAAAGTAAGATTTATCTGGATAATTTGGCCCTTGACGTCAATATGGCTAAGCTGGACTTAGCATTGTCCCTGGTAATGTTGTATCAGGATTTGGCTGGTGGCTATGCTCACCAACATGTTTTATCTAATCATCGATCGAATAAAAATGACGACTCCAAATAATACATATACCACTATCAACCGCGGTTTAAGACGACTTAAAAAAAGCATGACTTTTTTTAATATTGTTATTTTAGTGGGTATTATAACCGCATTGATTTATATTTTTTCCTTTTTGTTTCCTTTTACGGATAATGCGTTTGTCGTCAATAATGTTCAGCCGGTTGCTGCATTGACGAGTGGTTACATTACTGATTTATATATAAAAAATGGTGACAGAGTCCGGAAGGGTCAAAAACTGTTTACGGTTTTTAAAAAACCCTATGTTTATACCGTAGAAAAATTAAGCGCTGATCTGGAGGTAGCTAGGGCACATTTCAATGCGTTAAAAACAACGTTTGAGCGTGATCAAAAACTTAGTGACAATAAAAAACAAGTTTATATCAAAGCCCTTCAAGATACGCAAAAATATGCAAAAGGATACCGTGTTAAATCCATATCGCTTATTACTTTACAACATTCGAAACAAGAAATGAAAGCCGCAAAAGATCAGTGGCTTGCTGCTGTGAAGCAGCAAGAAATTGATTTACACCACATTAGCGCTCAAGAACAAGACATTAAATCTATCCATGCAAAACTTAAAAATGCTCGAGTCAATTTATACCTGACCGATGTCTATGCTCAAAGCGATGGCATTATTCAAAATTTGTTTTTTACTCTGGGTACGCCTATAAACATCAATCAACCTCTTTTTTCTTTGGTGAACACAGACGCTGTTTATGTGCAGGCCAATTTTAATGAAACCGACTTGCGAAATGTTCACCAAGGATCGAGGGTGCTTATTTTTCCCAGGATGTATTTAGGGAGAAAAATGTTTCATGGTATTGTTGAATCGGAATATTGGGGCTCCAACCGGCAAGCCGTGGATAATCGGACTCAATTACAGAACGTAATGAATGAAAATCAGTGGATTTTGCTTCCTCAACGTTTACCCGTGATTATCAGAGTGATTGATCCAGACCCTCGTTATTTGCTTAGAGCAGGAACCAGCGCTTATGTTTATGTTAAAACTTAAGGCTTGGTTAGAGGGGGTAGACCCTTACGCTATCCATCGCATTGCGTTTCATAAAGCGTTGTTTATTTCCACCGTGATGGTCTATGTTTATTGGATTTTTCATCCACAGAATTTTGTTTCTTTTGTCACCCCGTTCTTGTTGATTTTTTTTTATGAGCTGCCCATTGTGAATTCCTTTCAAAAAAAGGACAACCTTTTGTTGTTTATTGCAGCAAGCTTACTTTTTGTTAATATTACTTTTGATTTAATTTATCCGTTTAAATTCACTTTTTTCTTTTATTCAATATTTTTTTTTGTTGTTTTGCACAAAATTGTATTAAATTATTTTTATGCATTTAAAAATTTAAGCATGTTAATTATTGGAGCCGGAGCTATTATTTTAAATATGAGTCCATCTTCTAACTTCCAGGTGGTTTATGATATGGTTTATTCGATGATGCTTTCGTTGATTGCACTGATTATATGTCTTCGAATTGCTCCAAACCGTTACTTTGAAGTATGGAAAAGAGCGTTACAGAATTATATTGAATGTTTAGAAGCAGACATTGAGGCATCACTAAAAGAGGGGCGTTTTTCTGCTATTCAAGATGAGATTACACGTTTTGAATTAGTCAGAAATTATCAGTGTTTAGTTGAAAAAAAATATATTTTGCCCACTTTTCGTATTGCAAACTCCATACGTAACATTCAGCTTTCATTGGATAATCTTTATTACGAAGAAAAAAATAACCATTTTTGGGGTGAGGTTAAAATGTGTTTAAACCAATTTAAACATCATTTAGCACGCAGCTCTCCTTACGAGCCTCAATTTGAGCATTTAACACCTAAAACGACTTTACAACAATACGTCTTGGATTGCTTGACTAATGGTTTTACTCATTGGAATAGATTATGCAACGCTCGGTTCAATTAAAAAACAATTTGGACTCGGCACGTTTAATACACTTGACTGCCATATTCATGATTGCAATGTTTCTTTTTTTATTTACCACTATTCCTGAACGGTGGTGGATTTTACTGACCGTGTTAGTCTGCAGTTCAGGTATTGAGCCTGGATTAGTTATGCGACGCTCAAAACAGCGCATCAAAGGAACGCTAGCTGCATTGATGATTATATTGCCCCTGATATATTGTCTTCGTCTTAATTATCGACTTGTTCCCATCTGTTTTATTCTTTTTTTTATTGCTATAAATGTCTCGGCTCTTAATACCAAGCGTTACGATATTTTCGTTTTTTTTATGACGCTAATGGTTTTTTTATTATTGGCACAAACTGCATCAGATAATAGGTTCAACGGTTCTTTTGAAATGGTACTTAATAGAGGATTGTGTACGTTAATCGGAATTACTATTGTTGTTTTTTCAGAGTATTTTTTATTTAAAAGCCATCGCTATTCATATAAATTATATTTGTTCCATCAAATCATACTGTATGATTTTTTACAAGAAAAACTGAGAGAGGTCACCCACACTCAAAAAGAAGACATCAATAGCTTTCTTTTTATAGAACGCTTACGTGATCAGGTTATCGAACATTTTAGTCCAATCCAGGTTAGTGCAGAAAATTTAAAATTGGAAAAAAATATAGAACCGCAGATCAAAAAACACATGGATTTGTTTCAAACAACCATTTGGGAAATACGTCGGTTACTATTTGCTTTGTGTTTTGCTAAATATGTTTTAGATTCCCCATCGATAACCAGTCAACATTTGCATCATTTTAATGAGTTACTTCACGAAGCTAAAGCAAATTTTATTAGTTGTGATTAGGGGCTTTTGACATATATGGACCCTGCCTGATTTTGCAATAGGTGGAACCATTATTTTTAGCAATATAGGATGAGATGTAGCAACCACTCTGTTAACAAAAGCGTGGTTGCTAATTGTGAAACTTAAATCAATTTATTCACGCACCACCCGCAAATTGAATATCTAGCGTTCGCATATACGTTTGTAATCCGGCATCCTGAACTGGAAATACGACAGCATCATCATTTGACTCATTGTGATGCGAATGCCACCATCCTGGAGGTGTAACAAACATACATCCTGGAGCCCAGTCAGCGCGTTGTGGATTTAAAATACATCCTTTATCATCGAGTTTCTCTCCCATCAAGGTATATACGCCTGGTGATGCGGTTAAACATAGATCGAGTGCAACTGAGTTGTGCTTGTGAGGGGGTTGAACTTGTCCTGGGTGTATGGTGTTGTAGAGAGACCACAATACAGGTGTAATGGTGTGTGTTAATGGGCAAGCGGGGTTTGCTATTAAAATACCATTACGATTGCGAGTTCTAGCTGCTGGATCATGGTCTGTCTTTGCAGCTTCAGCAAGTAATATTTCATAAGGATAACGTGTTGGAGCGAAAATGGCTCGGTTGGGTTTTACGCCCAAGTAATTGAGTAATGGCTCGTCATTGACCCAATATAGCATCGCATTTTCTGTGGCAAGATGCGTTATTTCTTCACAATAAGGAACCGTTATGACATCGCCTTTAGACCATTGCACGTCACCAAACGAGGTTTTTGTCTTACCCTTACCTCGGATAACAACGAATAAATGCGATGTTGAATTTGCATTAGTCAGAATTGATTCATCTTTTTGGATGTAAACAAAGTTAGCAAGACAATTGGGACTTGTGGCTCGGTAATCTGTTTCCAAATTTTTGGATAAATCCAACGTAATGACTTGTGTTTTTGTTACCTCATGTTCACCTAATCCCACTAATGATTTGAACAACACCTGTGGCATTTTTGGATTAGCAACGCGAAGGTATTCAAAAAACTGAAGTTCATGGTTCCATGTTGTATAGTTCATTTCACTCTCCCTTTAAATTTTGATTCCTTATATTAAAAATAGCAGGTATTTTTGAAAAATAAACAAAATAGTCATATTTTTGATTGGCTTTGTTTAATAAAGATACTGTTACTTGTCAGCTTAGGAAACCGATCTATTATTAAAATGGTTTTTGATTCCTGCAATTGTTTTAAACTCACTGAAACGTATTATTTTTTTATCAAATTTAAACTTGTCTTGCTCCATTAACATGGCACTCATTGCTTGTCCTGGACCAAGATCAAGGATCAAATCATATTGATACTCTTCAATTAAATGATTAATTTTATACCATTCAAGAGGCTTGGATAGCGCAGATGAAAGAAGACTTATTTGTAATTTATTATCCAGGTTTTTTTCATGAAATAAGGTTGATAAGATAGGGTATTTCATTTTTTTATGTGAATAATTTTTTAATAAAAATTGCTCAAATTGCTGTGATTGAAGATTGTAGAGTGGCGTATGAGACGGTAATGGGATAGATAAAAAATGTGATTTATTAATATAATGCGTTTGGTTGAGTAACAATGATTGGATATTTTTAATTTTCCCACAAATTACAACGTGATTATCCGCATTGATAATGGCTACAAAGCAACCATATTTTTTGCACCATTCGTTGATGTCTTCTAACTTAAAACGACCATACACAGAAACCATATTATAGTCATTTTCCTCTCCAGGAGAGAGTCTATCCATCATTATTTGTGTGCGATATTTGATGCAACTATCAATTTCTGGAATGCCTAACCCAATACTGAACATATAAGCACTCACTTCACCTAGGCTATAACCTACCAGCTCAATATCATGTTGTTCTAATTGAGGTGCCAATAAAGAGCACATTCCTAATTGATATAAGCTAATCAAGCGCTGTGTAAAGACCGGGTCAATAACTTTAGATGCATCGTTTGGTAAATCTAATTTTAATTGTTTTTGAACAGATTGCATCCATTTGATGGCTTTAGGATCGGTCGTGAAAATCTGATATAAATCGGGCTTAATGTATCCCTGACCTGCAAATAACAACAAAATTTTCATTTTATTCCTTATCTAAATGCCCTAAAAAATCTGTTTTAAAAAATATAAAAATCCTAACAAATCAGCCACACCGCCGGGACTAATATTTTTGGATGTAAATAGTTGATGCAATTGCTTGGCTTGTTCAACGCGTGCCTCATTATTCGTGAGAGTTAAAATATTAGCTACTTGCTCCCTAGCATAGGTTAGACCATCTTTTTGCACTCGATGCAAAACATTGGTATCGTCAATTTTTAATAGTAGTAAACAATAGGCATAAACACCAAAATGAATTGAATGGGTTATATTTAATGCTCTCAGTTTGCGGAATATATCAAACACAACTTGATATCCGTCTATTGCCATTTCTTTTGCCCCATTAACAGCGTATTTTTTAACCACATCTCTGCCGTGACTGATGTGATTTCGGTGGTGATGGGTCAAAAAATCCGCCCAAACGTCTATTATATTTTTTTGAACATGTGTCAATGTCAATGTTGAGTTTGCATTTATGATACATAATTGATTCATTGACGAGCATAAAATCCCTAACGCAAAAATTGCACCGCGATGTGTGTTCACGCCTTTTGTTCTGATAAGCATATTTTTTTCTGCATCAACAGCTAATTCAACAAGCTGATGTTGAGTCGCATCGTTTATACTTAATTGCCCAATTCGATAAAAATAGTGCCTTAATGAAACTAAGCTTTTGTATAGTAGGTTAGCGTCCATATCCCTGTGTGCACCGCTATCAACAAAACTAACCAGGCCAGGTTTTGGAAATAAAGATAACTCATAGTACAACGATTTGACAGCACAACGTGCAAAAAAATAAGGAATGTCTTTTTGATTATGAAAGGAGTGTTGGAAAACGGTCATATAAATCTCGACGATTGACTAAGTGCATCCCTTGTTCCTGCTTAAATAATAATTGGACGGTATCAGTGAATAATAGTTCTAAAATAGAGCAGTCACCCCATGGCTCAAAACGAATCTCACCGTCTATTCGGTATTTCTTTATTTCTTGAATTGATTGAATGGTTTTTAACAGTTGATTCAATGAGTATTTTTTATAAATAAAAAACAAGTCTAAGTCAGATTGAGGCGTTATATAAGGGGTTTGGGTGATATATTCCCATGCAAATGATCCATATACAAAGGGATTCATTTCGCACCTATCATTTGGCATGATGCAATTCCAAGAGGGCAGGGGGCATACTTTAGAAATCGCATCTTGACATACACAAAAAATATATCGCTGTTTGATAGCCATTTTTTGACAAAATTTAGGAATGCCCAATTGAAGATGATCATTGACTATATCAATCGGTTGCCTTGTATATATTAATGGATAACCTTTTTGAATCCAGTCTAAAAAAACATCGTCATGTTTTGTTGGTATTGGGCTACAATACTCATTTAGATAAACAAGCGCATGGCGTTTTAGTATCATTAATTGCCTAATATTTTTTCAATAATAGGATAGGCCTTCGTTCTACCACCCAACTGATAGCCAAGTAATGCGCGATCATCATCGACAGGTGGCGCTTGTGATAAGCAGCTAAGCAGTTGCTGCGATACATCTTTGAGCGAAAGCACCTCATGTACGCCACCCAATTTTTTAAAGTTCTCTACCCCAGGAGCAAATACGGGTGATGTTTCACTAATTTTTGTTAAAATGGATTTATCTATTTTAGTGACCTTTGACATCGCATCTAACCACATAACAGCAATGGTCGAGTGAGTAAGCGAAAACACTTTTTCAGCTAGGGCACCAAAAGTAATAAATGCCCCACCAATGGCCTGATTGTATACAAGAGAAAAGGTACGGTGGCCTTTCTTCCTTAATAGATGTAAACATTCCAATAGATGTCCGAAATAAGCATACTGTCCCAACCACTCATCGCGCATTTCAAGCTTTTGACCTATCACATCCACTAATAATAAGACCGGAAGTGAGTCATCTTTTGTTAGGATATCCAGCATTTTATCGGCTATTGTTAACGCTTCATCAACGCCTAAAAAGGTGTTTTCTAAGGTTCCTAAAATATGGAACGCTTGTTGTTGAATCATACCTTCACCATGAACGATTTTTTGATCCACTTTGATTTTTTTGGATGAAAAAATGTTTGATAAAACATGTTCTAATGTTATGGCCAAGTTTTATCTCCTTTATTCACCGTTTTGATAAATTCAGCATCACTTGTGTTGAAAATAGAGTCTTTGAGGCCATGGCCATATTCAGTTAACCATGCACCTTGCTCCACGGCATCTTTTGCTGATTTCACACGGTGTCGTAACTGTTCATGTCGTTTTTTTGCGTTATCAACCGTGAGTAAATCGGAGGCATTTAACGTGGATAGTGCATTAACAATACATTTACGAATCTCAATGATTTGATTGGACACGTATGCTTGCACGGCTTTTTGCATATAACGCGTTCGACCCCCATATACTCGCCACATCAATGAGCGATCGCTGGCATCAAATCCTTCTATGCCTTTCACAGCTTGAATGACCTCAGCACCCGAGACACCAATGCGAGCGACTCGATTCACCATAACATAGTCAAGGCAACCCGTTATAATTGACATACCTCCATAAGCTCCATTGTCACCACAAACAACACCAATGGTTTTTATTCCCGCTGTTCTTGCGTCGAGCAAAGCCTGAATAGTTTCTGAAATTTCAATTTCACCTACATTGGCTTCTTGTAAACGAACGCCACCACTGTCTATCAAAAGAACAATAGCGTCTAGTTTATTTCGGATGGCGTAGCGTATTAAGCCGATTAACTTAGCGCCATGAACTTCACCAACAGAGCCTCCAATAAACTCTTTTTGTTGCGCTGCAATGGCTATTTTTTGTTGAGCTATCATTGCAATACCGATCACGACGCCATCATCACGACCAATTTGAATGTTTAATGCTGCTAAATTAGGGCTGCTGCAGTCTTCTCCCACTAAGAACTCTTCAAAACGATGTTCATCCACGAGTGAGTAAATTCTTGCTCGAGCATCTAATTCTAAATAATCGTTTCCTGTTTTGTAGCCCAGTTGATAGGCTTCAAAAGCTTGACGAAGTCTAAGTGATACAGCAGGTGGCGAGGCACCGGCGTCATTAATAATATAAGTCAAACTCGAAAAAGGATAATCTTCAACAAAACGTTCAAATGCTGCAAGCCAAGTGTCTTGATATCCCCCCACGGGGGTGGAGACTTGAAAAACGGTATCTGTATCATCTGTTCGAGGTTTAATGGTCACTTCAAGATTGCCAGAACCTGCAATGCCGACAGTGACAGGTGGCTTTTCAGTTAACTTTTGAATCATTGCAAAGCGAAATTCATAATTTTCCATATCACCAATTCCTAAATCGATTCGGTGGTTCGTAAAGACCTTGAGAGATCTCAACCAAGTCACTGATGGTTTTTGCAGCTAATAAGTCACGACTAACCTCACTAAGCGAAATGCCTAAATCCTCAGGGCGATGTATAATTTTTCGTTCACGTAATTCAGCAACTTTCTCTTTATCTCGATTTAAACCCACAGGCGTGAATCCTGCAACACCCCGTATGGCCTGTTCTCTTTCTTCAGGATTAGCGCATAATAATAAGTTTGCAATACCTTCTTCGGTGATAATGTGTGACACGTCATCGCCATAAATCATGACGGGTGGTAAATCCAGATTCATTTGTGTTTGTAATTGCCAGGCGTCTAAGTGTTCCACAAAGGTGGGTTTTTCAGCGCCGGAAAAGGTTTCTATCATCTGAATAATTAATTTTCTCCCTTTCGGCATATTAAGGCGTTTGGCTTCACAATATTCTTTACCGGCTTTAAGCCACGCGTAAGCGCTATGTCGACGCCCATTGGCAACACACCCCATGTTCGGTGCGCCACCAAATCCTGCAAACCGTCCCAATGTTGCCGTTGAGCTATTACCACCTAAATCAATTTGTAGTGTGGAGCCGTTAAATACCTCACAAGCATAGTGGCCTGCTAATTGACCTAGCATTCTATTGGAGCGCAATGAACCATCTTGACCGGTATAAAACACATCTGAACGCGCTTTAATATAATTATTCATGCCCAGCTCACCGCCAAAGCTGTAAATGGATTTTACAAATCCTGCCTCAATTGCTGGAATTAGAGTTGGTAACGGATTCACGACCCAATGTTGACAAATTTTATCTTTAAGACCTAATGAGGCGGCATAAGTCGGCAATAACAATTCAATTGCACAGGTATTAAAACCAATGCCATGATTTAATCGATTGACTTTATACGGTTCATAAATGCCTTTAATCGCCATCATGGCAATGAGTATTTTGATGTCATCAATCAGCTTAGGATCACGTGTGAACAATGGCTCTATATTAGACGGAATAGGAGATAAGATAATGGCATTGATCCAATCAGCAGGAATATCAACTCGCGGCAATTTATCAACGACTTCATTAACTTGTGCAATGACAATGCCACTTTTAAAAGCAGTGGCTTCTACAATGACAGGGGTATCTTCTGTGTTGGCGCCCGTGTAAAGGTTGCCTTGTTTATCGGCTTTATCTGCTGATATTAAAGCAATATTAGGTGTTAAATCCATGACCAAACGCGCATATAACTCGTTATAAGTATGAATATTTCCAATATTGATTTTTTTCTTCTCAATCATCAGTGCCAAGCGTGTAGCTTGGGGGCCTGAGAATGAAAAGTCGATTTTACTGGCAATGCCTTTATCGAATACATCCAAGTGTTCGGGCAAAGAAATAGCTGACTGAACCATATGCAAGTCATGCACTTTTCGATTATTGACCTGACATAATGTGCGAGCTAAGAAGCTGGCTTGTTTTTGATTGTCGCCTTCGATACACACAATGTCATATGGATGAATGACTGATTCTAGTAGCGACACAGCCATGTCAGCCGATACAAAAGGGCTTCCTTTAGAAAAGGAAAGAATTGACTTTTGACGTTTTTCGTAAAGTAATTTTTGTTGTTGCCATGACATAAAAAAACATCCTTATTTATTTTTACTATGATGACTCATTTACTCAAAGTAGCATACTTAATTTAATAGGTAAATTTATTCAAAGACATGACGATTGTATTTAGATAGCCTATTATTGGTTATGAATTACTTATATTCAATCAAGGTGTTAAATTATTTTTTTGGTTTAAGTCTAAGCGATGTTCGTAAAGTTTATTGATTCTACGATGGTCAAAACCTAAGTGATATAAACATTTAATCCATTGATTCAGTAAAAAATGCTTGTAAATCCCCCGAGTCAGAAATCGAATGGCAGATGTTGTGACAGGGTAGGGAAGTAAGATAGGTTTATATCCTGATTTCTTGAGCATGGTTGATAACGCGGTATCTTCAAAAACTGCAATATCAGGGATAGGCTGTCTATTGATATAATCTTTTTTCACAACAATGCAATGATCCAGATACGTCAATTGTTTTCTTTTCACCCGAATCTCATTTGAATACCATGAAACAAAAGCTAAAAAAGGGTGAGGATGATCAAACTGATGAGTAAATGCTGCCCAATTCAATTGATTGATACTATTTTTTAAAAACAAAACCCCATCAGCTGAAATCTTTGATCGGGGATGGTGAAGTAATACCTGAGAATGGGTTGAGTGTTTAATGCCTTCATTTAAACGTGCTGCACGTGTTGAATTAGGTAAAATGATGACGTTAAAATTTTGTTGGTTTACATAGTCTACTGTTCCATCGGTCGATCCGCCATCAACACAAATTACTTCGAAAAAAGGATCGTCTTTAAACTTGCCCAGAATTGCAGGCAAGTATGGATTATTCATTTCATTAAACATGGAGATGATGATACTTATCATACTAAAGTCTACTCTTGAGTTTTCGCTTCTAAAGATGGCCAGTTTAAATTGCCTTTAGAAATATAGTCAGACATTTTTTCAGCCCATATTTTCTGGATAGAATCGTTGTAATTTAAATATAATTTACCCTCTACAATTTTCCAAACCGTTGGGTCTGCTTTAACAAGACTATTTTTTGCACCGACTGCATATGCACAGAAGCCACCGTATTGGGGTTCATAGTTTTTGGGGTTGCTTTTGAACAAGTTAAGATTTTCCTGGCTTGAAAAGAAAAATGTTCCCCCTTCATAATCAAAATTAATTTTTGGGTCGCCTTTGATCGCTTTACCTGCTGTAAAGTAAGACACTGGATCATAACCCAATATAACAGCTCCTGTTCCCTTTGAGAAATAGCCTCCTTTATCAACAAACCAACGTTCAGCATTGGCGAAAGCAGGAATAAAAAAAACTATAAAAATTAAGCATTTAATATATTTCATGGTGTTCTCCTTAACATGATACCTAGAATTGATTAACAAAAGACGTTACTGTTACATACACTATAAATGTATCCTGTCACAATCGCCGGGTAAGTGCCTGTCAGGGAGCTCGGACTAACCCGAGCCGCGCGCGTAAGCAAGCGGAATTTTTAAAAAAAACACAAAATATTTAAAAATCCCTATTGACACGGTT
>JAJZSG010000034.1 GCA_021849905.1 Pseudomonadota bacterium | reverse complement strand
TGATAAAATGAAAGACCTCTTGAAAGAATTAGGCTTAGTCAAAGGGCGGGTTTTCCAGCGAGCAGCGTTTGAACGGCTCGAAAAAGAATTAAAACAAGCCTATAACGCGCGAGGAAAATACAATGCGCGCATCGAAACCAAAGTTGTTAATTTAACCGAAAATCGTGTTGCGATTAATGTGACGATTTCTGAAGGTCGTGTTTCTCGTATCAAAGAAATTAAAATCATTGGTAACCATGATTTTTCTGAAAATGAACTGTTGCCTGAATTGGCCCTGTCTTCAAGCAATGTTTTTACATACTTCAGTAAAAAAGATCAATATTCCAAAGCGGCCATGGATGCCTCTTTAGAGGCTTTACGTTCCTTTTATCTCAATCATGGTTATCTAAAATTTAATATTGTTTCATCACAAGTCCTGCTAGCGCCTGATAAAAAAGATGTTTTTGTGAATATTCACATTGAAGAAGGTCCTCAGTATCATTTTTCAGGTTTTGCTGTTTCAGGCAAAACTATTCTGCCCAAAGAAAAAATAGATTCACTGGTGCAAGTTGAAAAAGGTCATGTCTTTTCTCGTAAGCAGGTTACAGAGACCATTTCTGCCATTGGTCTGGCATTAGGCGATGTGGGTTTTGGATTTCCAGCGGTTAGTGCAGAACCTCGAATTGATGAAAAAGATAAAACCGTTTTTATTACATTTGTTGTTGATCCCGGGCGTCATGTTTACGTTCGGCGCATTGATTTTCATGGTAATACCAAAACGGCTGATTACGTTTTGCGTAATATGATTCGTCAAGACGAAGGCAGTTTATTGTCATTGCATAATATCAAAGAGTCTGAGCGTCATTTGCGTCAATTAAATTACTTAAAAGATATTAATATCAAGACAACCCCTGTCCCTGGGGCTAACAATCAAGTTGACCTTGATGTGCAACTTGAAGAAGCGCCTTCCGCGGAGGCTACGGCGTCGCTGGGTTATGGCACAACAGGGCCTCAAGTGAATGCGGCATTTAACCAATATAATTTTATGGGCACCGGTCGTACGGTGGGTTTAGGTTTTAATGCCAGTTATTGGGGGCAGGATTATACGTTTAATTATTATAATCCTTTTTATACTAAAACCGGTGTTGGTCGTGGACTTCGTGTATATTACAACACGCTAAGTCCTAAGCATTTGGATGTAAGCCAATATAGTTCAGACCGATTTGGTAGTGATGTGTACTATGACGTATCAATGGGCGAGCAAAGCAGCGTGCAATTTGGTTATGGTTATCAGGGACTACGAATCAGTTCGGTAGGCCAGGTTATGCAAGTCCAAAGTTTTGTCAATCAGTATGGTCGTAACTTTAATGAAATACGGTTAACAACGGGTTGGGCTCGAAGCAGTTATGATCAAATGCCTTATCCCACTAAAGGGGTTAATCAACAGGCCGGTGCCTTATTTGCGCTGCCAGCAACATCCAGCTCGCTAAATTATTATAAAGCCTCATACCAGATTCGTGGTTATTATCCTTTAATTCGAGGATTTATTTTTACCGCTATGGGTAATGTTGGCTATGGTAATGGGTATAATCATGAAGGTTTGCCGTTTTACGAGAACTATTTTGCAGGCGGTATTGCCCAGCCAGGACAAGTTCGGGGTTTTGATAGTTATTCTTTGGGTCCGAAAGATTCCCAAGGGACTGCACTAGGTGCTAACTTGCTTGTGAATGGTAGTACGGGACTTATTTTGCCCTATCCGTTGAGTCGTGAAAATATACGGGTTGGTTTATTCGTCGATGCAGGTAATGTGTTTATTAAGGGCACACCCTTGGCTTTAGGTGGAACAAATGAGGGGTCGCTTCGTTATTCGGGTGGCGTGTCAGTTGAATGGCGCTCGCCTTTTGGACCGTTAGCCTTTAGTCTTGCAACACCGTTTAATGCAGAGCGGTATGATAGGTTGCAACCTTTTGCATTTGCTGTATCGTCAGGTTTTTAAGCTATTTTCCAATTCAAATTATCGCAACGTAAAATGAATTGTGCTAGCATTTGTAGTCAATTAAATGTGTGATATAAGTCATGCAAAAACGATGGTTTAGGCCTAACGTTAATGTGTTTTTAAAATCGGGAGTAGAGTCATGAAGAAGGTCAGTGGTGTTTTAATCGCGTTAATGTTGACGATCAGTGCAGTGGGTGCCTCTGCAGATGGTACAAAAATTGGAGTGGTTGATTTACAAAAAATCATGCAAACCTCGACTCAGATGAAGGAAATTCAGGAAAAATTAGAAAAGACGTTTAAACCTCGACGTGATAAATTGGTTGCGATGGAAGATGGTTTGAAAAAAGATATGGAAAAATTCAAGCGTGATTCTGCTGTGATGAGTCAGACACAAAGAAAAGATTTAGAGAAAAAAATTGTCGGTACTCAACAACAGTTTGAGCGTGAAGGTCAACAATATCAACAAGAATTAAGTACAGCACATAATGAAGCCATGGAAGAATTTTATAATAAAATTCGTACTGCCATTGCAAAAGTTGCTGAAAGTGAAAAGTATGATTTAGTTTTTCAAAAGGATGCGGCACCTTTTAGCGTAGATAAATTAGATGTTACTTCAAAAGTCATGCAAGAAATAAAGTAACTGTTCGCTCGATAAGTCATCCCGAGCGTAGTAAGGGATCTCTGAAATAGAGCAGAATGCCCAAAATTATGAGATGCTTAATTGTGTTCAGGATGACATGTCAACAGACCTTAAGCTCAATTTTGCCTCTCTAAAAAAGAGAGGAACCGGCTTGCGTTGCTATGCTGGCCTACAAAACGAGAGAAACTTCTATGACTGAATCTGTAGATATCAACAAAATTCTTGACTTACTACCGCATCGTTATCCATTTATTCTGGTAGACAGGGTTTTGGATTATGTGGCATTTGATTACCTTGTTGCAATTAAAAATGTGACTATTAATGAGCCTTTTTTTTCAGGACATTTTCCTGGAAACCCCATTATGCCCGGTGTGTTAATGCTTGAATCACTCGCACAGGCAGGCGCAATTTTGTCGAATTTGTCACGCAAACCAAAAGAAGGATATGATTTTTTATACTTTTTTGCAGGAATTGATAATGCAAAGTTCAAACATGTCGTTACTCCCGGAGATCAGTTGCGCTTAAATATTAAGCTGGTTGGTCAAAAGCGTGATTTTTGGCGTATGCATGGGGAAGTTTATATCGTTAGTGAAACGGATAAATTAGCCTGTTCTGCCGATTTAATGAGTGCTGCAAAGGAAGTTAAACAAAGTGATAAGTGAACATGCAATAATTCATCCCTCAGCTAAATTAGCGAAAGACGTAACGGTCGGTCCGGGAACGATTATTGGTCCTGACGTTGAGATTGGTGAAGGAACTTGGATTGGTCCCCATGTGGTTATTCAGGGACCAACCATAATAGGTAAATATAATAAAATTTTTCAATTTGCATCGGTTGGTGACGAACCACAAGATGTGACTTATCAAGGCGAACCGACGCGCCTTGAGATTGGTGATTATAATATTATTCGTGAGTTTTGTATGATAAGCCGTGGCACGGTGAAAGGTGGCGGCCTAACCCGATTGGGAAATCATAATTTTCTTATGGCGTACTCTCATATTGGCCATGATTGTATGGTTGGAAACCAAATTATTATGGTTAACTATTCGGCTATTTCGGGCCACGTTATATTGAATGATTATGCAATTATAGGTGCTTATGCGGCTGTTCATCAATTTTGCCAAGTAGGCGTTTATGCGTTTATTGCGCGCGCAACATATGTGACAAAAGACGTATTGCCTTATGTGATGATAGCAGGCCATACGACGTCAGCATGTGGTATCAATACGGTTGGGTTGAGACGACGAGGCTTTTCATCTACAGCGATTGACCATCTACGACGTGCCTATAAAATTATATTTCGTAAAGGGTTAACGGTTCAACAAGCGCTTGGTGAATTGGATGTGTTAAAAAAAGATTGTCCTGAGTTGTTACCTATGATTGAGGCGCTGATGCAGTCTACACGGGGCATTGTCAGATAAAACTGAGCCCGTCATCGTATTGCTTGATGTAGCATGCGATAAGATTATTAAAGCTGATATAAAGATAACTACATACCTGTTATCGACGTCCCGCGGACAGGCAGCGGAGCGTGGGCATAGGGTATGAGCAGCTACATATAAAGAACAAATCGTTACGATAAAATAGGTGTTTTATGTTAGATCCGCATTTGCTAAGAGATAATCTTCCCTACGTTGCTGAGCGTTTAAAAACACGTGGATTTCATTTGGATGTTGATAGTTTTGTTGCTTTAGAAGCAAAACGAAAAGCGCTACAAGTGGCAACACAAGCTTTGCAAAACACGCGTAATCAACGTTCAAAAGACATCGGCCTTGCGAAAGCGCGTCATGAAGACATCACGCCTATGCGTACTGAAGTGAATCGTATTACTGACGAAATGGAAGTAAAAAGGGCAGAGCTTGCCACCGTTTTACAGCAACTGGAATCAATTACCTTGATGCTCCCTAACATACCCCATGAATCGACCCCTATAGGGTATTCAGAAGATGATAATCAAGAGATTCGTCGCTGGGGTGTTGTGCCTGATTTTGATTTTAACCCAAAATCTCATGATGTGTTAGGTGAGCAAATGGGGCAAATGGATTTTGCTTTGGCCTCGAAAATCACCGGTAGTCGTTTTGTGGTGATGACGTCTCAATTAGCCAAATTGCATCGTGCGCTCATTCAATTTATGTTGGATGTTCATACTGAAGAACACGGTTATCAAGAAATCTACGTTCCCTATATCGTTAATTCAGATAGCTTGCGTGGTACGGGTCAGTTACCAAAGTTTGAAGACGATCTATTTAAACTTCAAGGTGACTCAGGGTTTTATTTAACCTCTACAGCTGAAATTCCGGTGACTAATACGGTGCGTGATATGATTTTGGATGTGGATGCGTTGCCTATTCGTCATGTTTGTCATACGCCTTGTTTTCGTAGTGAAGCCGGGTCTTATGGCAAAGATACAAAAGGTCTGATTCGCCAGCATCAATTTGAGAAAGTAGAGCTTGTGTGGATTACGACACCGGGACTCTCTTATGATGCGCTTGAGCAATTAACACATCATGCTGAATCTATTTTACAACGCTTAAATTTGCCTTATCGTGTATTATCACTTTGTACAGGGGACATGGGCGCTAGTGCGGCTAAAACGTATGATTTGGAAGTTTGGTTGCCTAGTCAAAATACTTATCGTGAAATTTCGTCTTGCAGTAATATGGAGTCTTTTCAAGCTAGACGAATGCAAACTCGCTTTAGGAATCCACAAACCAACGATATGGAGTTAGTACACACTTTAAATGGCTCAGGATTAGCTGTTGGTCGCACTCTGGTTGCTATTATGGAAAATTATCAGGATAAAGAAGGTCATATTCGTATACCAGATGTTCTGTGTCCTTATATGGGTGGCAAGGAAATTATTTTGAATCATTCAGCATATTAACAAGACAAGATACAAATGCTACACACAAACTTATCCACAGATCTATCAATAGTTCAAATGAGCCAGGATTGTATAAAAATATAATTTTATCAATTGGTTAATGAAAATAAGTTATTGTCAATTTATATCGTAGTGTTTATCTTAAAAAAAGTTACTCACAATCTGTTTCGTTTAAACATAAGAGGCAACAGAAGCCATTAATAAAAACCCAATAATCACAAAACTAAAATCACGTAAATTACAACAACGCTCAACCATAACGCACCGTTCCAAACCATGTAATGTACCTAAATATAAAAATGTACCGGCCGATACAGCAATTAAAATCGGGTCAATTAATGAGTTAGTTTCAACACCATGCCCAAAATACCAACCAATATAAATACCCAATGGCGTCATGGATGCAAAAACAAGAAAAAAAACAGCACTTTTCTTCGCAGTTAGTGTGCTTTTATTGAGCTGCATAGCAATAGCAAAACTTTCAGCCCATTTGTGTGTGATAATTGCTAGAAATAACATAATCACGAGCCCATATTCTTGACTTATACCTAATGCAGTACCCAACACTAACGAATGAATTGAAAGCATTAACCAGGCTAATATGGCAAATGCGGGATGTGTTGAGTCATGGTGATGATAGAGTTCTTTTCCGACGTGTTCTAGCCACAGAAAAATGAGAAAAATTCCACCGGTGATTAAGTATGCAAAGGGATAATGGTATCCCATGACGTTAAATAGAGTATTGGACTCAGGCAACATGTGTAGTAAAGCCGCACCTAAAAAAACGCCAGTTGCCAGTGTTTCACCGATTGGGAAATCAAAGTGTTCATCCTGATTTAGGCGCTTTTTGAAGGGATACCAGCCAGCTAATAAAATAACGGATAAAATGCTGACTGCAAAAAAGAATTTTAATGTGGCCGTAGCCATGGGCTTTGTTCCTTGTTATTCATTCGAGCGGAGTATAACAAGCGTTGCCGTATGGCTCAATAAACGAATGGTATCAATATTAGCTAATTGAGCCAGATCAGCGTCAATTTTTTGTTTTAGTTTAGACTCGTGGTCAATTCTTTTATCACAAACCAAGTCTATCGATAATTTGCCATTTAAATAATGCAACACCCAAAGTTGAATACATGGAAATTCGGTGCGCCATTGATGCAAGAACTCGCGTTCCAGCGTTTGGCGGTCAGGTAGATGAAAAGACGGTGCGTTGACTTCATCATCTTCAGGGTCTACATGAACGGTGACATCTTTGACTCTCTCTAATCCCTTGACTAGTGCCTGGTGAACTTGTTGAGCAATGAAATGCCCTTCCGAGACAGAAATAATGGGTGATACCAGAATATGGACATCGATATAAATATCGCCACCCATCATTCGTGTCCGTAATTGGTGAACTTTAATGACGCCATTGACGTTTATAATGGTGGTTGTTATTGTTGCGATTAATTCGGCGTCAACGCCTGTATCGATTAGTTCTTTTACACTATTCCAGCCATAACTCAATCCCATTTGAACAATCAGGCAACCGACAACAATTGCAGCGAGCGCATCAAACCCTCTCCAGCCAGCAAGACTACCGATTAATCCGACTAATACAACCAACGATGATGCCGCATCCGAGCGGTGGTGCCACGCATTGGCAATCACTAAATCTGAATGAATTCGTTTTCCAACGTAAAGGGTATAGTGAAACAAGCCTTCGTTGGCTAAAATCGATATCAGGGCAACGGGTAATGCTAAAAAATTAGGCACTGTATGCTGTTTATGAATTATTTCAACTATAGAGCCCCAGGCAATGCCTGCGCCTGCAAGAATTAATAAGAGAGCCAATATAAGTGTGGCTGCCGTTTCAATACGCTTGTGGCCGTATGGGTGACCTTCGTCTGCATCTTGGCTGCCATATTTTGATGCAAATAGAACCATGATATCGGTAACAATATCTGAAAATGAGTGAATACCATCTGCAATTAAGGCATGTGAATGAAAAAAGAAGCCGCTGATGAGCTTGGTTAAACCCAATAGTAAATTGATTAATGCACCGATTAAGGTCGCTTTTTTTGCTTGGTTAAACCGGTCACGATGTTGCATTATTGAGTCTCTTATTTAAGTTGGAACATTCTAAATCAACTCTGTTATCTATTGTATTTTCAACGAGTTCAATATCTTGCGCACAGACTTACCCACAGATTTTGTGGATAAATATAATTTAACTATAATATAAAAAAACATATAAAAACTATATTTATCAATGACTTGTTATGACTGGTATTCTTGTCAATATAAATGATTCAATATAGGCTAAAAAAGTTATTAACAATTTGGATGATCAAGAGGACAATAATTTTTTCTTATCTATCTTATATAAATAAAATATAAAAAAACAGTCTTGATTTTGAAATATTAATTTGTTGCCCCAGCCACGCCAACACCCACTATCCTTGTAAATAGTGTTCAAAATCACCCAACCAACGTTTGGTGATGGTTTTTGCTGTTAAGCGATCGTTAAGCAGTAAGTTGTTTGCAGTGGTAGAAATTGAGCTCAGCAATGCTTCATCTCGAGGAAGGCTGGCAATCGTGAACTCACGATAGCCGGTTTGACGTGTTCCTAAGAATTCGCCCGCACCGCGTAATTGCAGATCCTTTTCAGCAATCATAAACCCGTCACTGGTTTCACGCATCACACGCAACCGTTCGTGACCAAGGCGTGAAAGCGGTGATTGATAAAGGAGTATGCAATGTGATTGTGTGCTGCCTCGACCTACACGTCCTCTTAGTTGATGTAGTTGTGATAAACCCAGTCGTTCGGCATTTTCGATAATCATTAAACTGGCATTTGCTACGTCAACCCCAACCTCAATAACGGTGGTTGCAACAAGGACATCAATGTCGCCTTGTTTAAATGTAGCCATCACCTTATCTTTCTCTGTTGCTTTCATTCGACCGTGCACAAGACCCACACGAATATGAGGTAATTGAATTTGTAAATGCGCAGCACTTGCCGAAGCTGCCATGCATTGTAATTTTTCAGATTCATCGATCAACGTACAAACCCAATAGGCTTGTCGGCCATTGGCAATGGCTTGTTCTAATCGGTCAATGATGAGCTCTCGTTTATTTTGGTTTAAAACAGCCGTAACAATGGGTGTGCGACCTGGTGGAGGCTCATCGATGCTCGATACATCAAGGTGTGCAAATTGTGTCATGGCTAACGTTCTGGGAATGGGTGTGGCGGTCATGAGTAATTGATGGGGCATTTGATGGTCTACTTGACCCTTAAGTTGTAGCAGCAACCGTTGGTCAACGCCAAATCGATGTTGCTCGTCGATGATAATTAGTCCGAGTTTGGCAAATGAAACGCTGTCTTGAAATAAAGCATGTGTGCCCACAACGAGTTGTATTTGATGTGTTTCTAATGCACTCAACGATGCTCGGCGTTCTTTGGCGTTCATTTTGCCGCCGAGTCTATTGACTTGAATACCTAAAGGATTCAACCAATTTGATAATGTTTGAGCATGTTGTTCGCTTAAAATATCCGTCGGTGCCATCAACGCGACTTGATAGCCATTTGTGATAGCCAGAAGTGCCGCTAAGGCGGCAACGACAGTTTTACCTGATCCAACATCCCCTTGCACCAGGCGTAACATGGGTTTTGTTTTGCTTAAATCGTGTTTTATATCGCTATAAACACGTTCTTGAGCATGAGTTAATGTAAAGGGTAACGAAGCTAAAAATCGTTGAATTAAATCATTTTGGGCGTCTAACTGTGGCGCGTTTAATGAGGCTCGTTTTTCGCGTGCGAATTGCATACTTAAACGTTGCGCCAAGAGCTCATCGAAAGCGAGTCGTTTAAGACCGGGGTGTGCGCCATCGTCCAGTGCGCTCAGAGAGGTTTCTGGTGATGGATTATGGAGTTGTTCTAATGCATGAGGTATCGCATGAAACCCATGCTCTCGGAGTTGACTGTCACTCATCCATTCAAGTTCCCGGATGTTTTGTTGATTTTGTGTAAGTGCTCGCTTGATTAATTGTCTCAATCGAGCTTGGCTTAAGCCCTGTGTTGTGGAGTAAATTGGAGTGAGTGTTTCTTCAACCGGACATTGGGCATGCTCATCGAGTATTTGATATTCTGGATGAATCATTTCCAGTTTATTGGCGAATTCTCGTACTTCACCAAATGCACGAATGTATGCATTCTCAACGTGTTTGAATTGATGTTTATTGAAGTTGAAAAAACGCAATGTAATAAGACCTGTTTTGTCCTCAACGTAGCAAAACAGCATGGGACGTTTGCCTTGCTTGATTTTAGTTTTACAAATTCTACCTGTAATCACACACCAGTCGTTGGCGCGTAAGTCCCGAATGGGCGTAATATGGGTTCTGTCCTGATAGCGAAAGGGCAGATGAAATAACAAATCAAGCACGCGAACAATACCGCATTGCGAAAGTTTCGCAGCGATTGTTGGGCCAATTCCGGTTAAGCGTTCACAGGGTTGATTGAGCACAGGACATACAATGAATAAAATAAAGCAATGATACCATGATGATCACGCCTCTTCTCCCATTAACCATTGTTTACTGACTTCAAGTTCCGTGGTTAATAAACTAATGATCGTTGAGTCAAGTGGTAATGCGCCGCTTAGCAAGGCATCCGCTTTAAATCGAGGAATTTTAAGAAGTTTTGCAAACACTTCAATCCGTTCATCACGACGTTCAGGTACGCCAATCTCATCTAGAGCTTTGTTTAAGCGTTCTGCAAAGCGTTTATTACTCATCAGTTTCCTTTGAAATAATATTTTTCTATTAGTTGGGTATAGCATAAAATTTCAAACTTGCAATATTTGTTTGTCGAATCTAGTTTTTTTGGTGACTTTTTTGTTTTATAAGTGTATAATATATGCACTTAGTTAAAATTTAAGAGAGTCTTTATATATGCCTGTAGAAAAATATGCTCCCTTAGTGCAAATGATAAAGTTGTCTATTATCGGCATTTGTGGTGATGAAGATGCTAAAATTGAGGCCCATCATTTGGCCAAAAACATACCGCTTTCTTATTTATGGACACCATCACTTCGTGAAAAATTTATTTATCTTTTGGATAATCAAGTTTTAAGCGAGCGCATTATTCTCGGTAAACCGGACAAAAACACAATACCTTTTAAACAGTTTGAACGTGACCCCGCACCCATTTCTCAAATTAAAAAAATAGTGAACGCCCTTCATCATCTTGGATTGATTGCACGAGCAGTCGATAATAATTTTCTCGACTCAGAAACAGGGTCTATTCTTCATCATGCTCATGAGGCATCACGTTTGTTGGTTCACCCAGACGTTGATCTGACTGTTGTTTTTGGTGATGATGTCGATGTATTGATGTCGCTAATCAATCACTTGGTCCCAACGATTTACGACTATACCTCATCGCGTGCAGTGCAGCAGCATGCCGAGAAAACATATCGAATAGGTCATGTAAGCGGTCAAGGAATTTATCAGTTAAATCGTCATCGTCAGAATCTTGATTATTCATATCTTATTGCTCTGACCCTTTGCATTCCCGAATATACGGCTCGTTTATCCAATCTGATTAATCGGTTCGCTGAGCATCGGGAAGAGGCGCGTGCGTTGGATGAAGCAGGTAGAACAGAGGTTCTTAATTGGTTTGATGGATTGGAAGTCGGTGGTATTCGATTATCGCACAATAAATTATACCGTCATCTTGTTCGTCCCATGCTTGACTTGCCCACCAGTTTGTTAAATGAAGTTACGCATCTTCATGGCGTGAGTCAAACAGTAGTTCGTGAAAAGTTAATTCAGTTCAAGCAGTTAGCTTCTCAACTAATTGCGTTTGCGAATAAATGCGAAGATACGCTAGTTCTTAAGAGGGGACTCTTGTCCGACCCGTTAATAGAGCAGTTAAAGTCTATTTATGACACGATTATTCGATATGTAGAGCCTGTCGTTAACATGGACAATGGGCTGTTAGACTTGCTTGTGTTTGAAGATCATGATTTTATCGCATTGCGCACGGCGCCTTTGTTCGAACGCTGGTCTCAGTGTCAACGTCAATTGTTGATGTTAAATCATGCTGATAAAGCATGTTCTGACTTTTTTAATCTTATTAAGCTACGTGCCTTGCATGACGATGAAGATGAATTCAAACAACGATTAGCTGAATATTATATCGCATTGCAGCCCCATGTTGCCGTGCTTGATATCAAATTAAGTAATCAAATTGTTCAATGGCTTACTCATTCAGAACCCGCCAATCAAGGAATTTATACGCGCTTTGCACACTACTGGTTTGATTCCGATTCGTCCCTTTTACGCAGAATAAACTTAGTCGAACCGCATTTACTAAATCGTTTGGCTCAGTTGCGTGAAACGCAATTGTTTCAGCAGGCTTTGATTTCTGATGGTATGGTTCATGCTTATGAGCAGGGAGGTTTTGTTAATGCGCATGAGCGCGTGAACGAAGAGTTAAACGAACTGTATACGCCGCTTTTTCTCGAACACATGACGCGACCTAATCAACATGATATTCGCCTGTTAGCTCAAGATAAAAACGCTGAAGCGAGAGCCACGTACATTATAAAAAAACCAGTATATTCAACGGCTATCAAGTCGCTTCGAGGTCAATTTAATTTATTGTGTACGCAATTGAACCCAACCGTTCAAAATCAATTAAAATCTCGTGCCGGTATCGTTGAGGGTGCATTCGGATATCTTAATTTTGAATCCGGCCAACTCCCATTTCCAGAACTGGAAAGTCGACCCTACATCATAAACAGTCGGGAAAATGCAAATGGTATATTAAGCCAACCCGCTCAGCTCCTGGGCATGAAACGATTAGCAAATTGTTTGTATCATTTAGAGGAGGCTTGCATTCAGGTTGAGTCCCTTGATGATACACACCGTTTATTTTTGTGGCGTATAAACCAACTGTATCGTCATATTAATCAAGCGCATGCATTGATTACTGAGCTTCGTGAGGACAGTTATTTATCCACCATTGCAGGCGATATGATTGACGCTTATACCGATATCTCGAATGCATTGGGTCAGGTGCGTGAGGATTATTTACCTGCTGATGAACCGAACACCGTATTTCGAGTGATTAATGCAATGACCTTATTGCCACAACAGATTAATCAATTTGAAACAGGCTTGATAATTTCTCCAGAGCAAGTTGCAAAACGTCATCAGATAGCTAGGCGTATGACTGATGATATTACAAGTATTATTCAACATTCAGATTCTTATGTTAGATTATTTTTAGATTCAAGAATCGCTGTCAATTTATTTAATCAATTGACAGGACGTCTTCAAGTGCTGTTAACGTCTAGTCATGATGTGATTCTGAATAATCTAGCTGTCATCAACGATGAGTTGCTCACTAACATTTTGTTAGAAGCCGATTGTTGGGAAGAAAAGCTGTGTTTGCAGACCGGCAAATTGAGTGGGCCTGTGAAACAAATACTGGATACGTATTATCTTGGGTTATTGTCGTCGTTACAACTGCCATCAGAGCAGTATATGGAGTTGGCAACCAATAACCGGTCGTTAAATAAACGCCTTACGGCAGCGCGAACTCGAGAGGCCGATACCAAACAGTTATTGGATACAATAACGCCAAAAAACAAACTAATAAACGATTTTTTTAGCGCTTTAGACGTTTATGAATTGTATCCTAACGACGACAATGTAGAGCAAGATTTTGTTATCACTTTTCAACGAGCTATTCCTGTTATTCAAGATGTAATGCCTCATTGCTTCCTTGCCAGTTTGGAGATTTGTAATTATGACGAGGCGCGTCTTGAAGCCATGCAAGCGCTTATGGACGATTATCTTTTGCAACCAGGCAGGGTGATTGAAGAGGGCCGTCAATTTGACATGATTCAATTTGTGAAAATGGCTCAAGCTTATTTTAACGGTTTGTCAGCATCTCAAGACTTTGCACTGGAAGCTATTTCGTACACGAAATCGTCCCTGGAAGAACAAATGCGAGTGCAGGTAAACAATAAGCAACGTTTTATTCAAGCTTATATCACGACCCTTATTGATAAAAAACTAGCACGTTATCCAAGACCGCTTAACAGGTATCATACGATGCTTTTTGATCATATTGAATCCTTGAAAGAAACCATTGTTGAGCAAATTGGAGCTTCCGAACGTGATATTCCTACACGCCTTAATCAGTTGTTAGTGAGGGAAATCAAGGTATTCAAGAGAAACTATAACCATCTTGAATCCATTAACTATCTTGAAACTATTAACCCCCTTCAAGTCATTAATCATCTTGAAGCTATTAAATTAGCCATTGCGAACTTGAAAATTTACCTTGATACTCAATCACTCGAATTGGTCGATGATGGTGTTCATATGCAAACGAGTGCCTTTGAAAGCAGGCAAACACTTCATGCGAAATATCGACTGTTGCGAGCACTTGAGGGGGCCGTTTCTCGAGATGATTTGACGATTCCAGAGCAAATTTTGATGGCGCATGATCTGATTCGACAAGCTGATTTCAAAACAACGCTACTTGCCTATGAACACTATGATGCCTTTACCTTCGGTTGGCTATCACAATGCCTGTCTGCATTTTTAGAGCTTATCCGAGTCTATAAGCCAGAGCGCAAAGCGCATTGCGAGTCGCTTGTTCAATTATCCACGTTCTCGCGCCATGGTTTTTTTGATGCATCTTTAAATAATCGAATGGATGATGCGGCGGAAGAAGACCATATTGAGCAACCGGATGGGCCTTAGTGTGATGCAGTGACATTCGTCATTAAAAAATATATATTGACCTAATGCGTAAAAAGTAGTCTACTATATACGTAATAGTTAAGTGTTTTTTATGTATAAGGGGTGATGTCATGAGAAAAAGTATAAGATTGTCATTGGATGTTTCTTCAGAACTTAACGACGCATTAGAATTAGTTGCACATCAAACACATTCTACAAAAAGTGATGTTTTAAGAAAATCCATAGCCTTGCTTGAGATGGCTGTTAAAGAAAAAAAACAGGGTAATCATCTCGGCATTTTTGATGATCAAAATAAAATCGTTAAAGAAATAGTCGGTTTCTAATGGATAATGTAGATAACAACAAAGTTAAAAATCATGATTTACCTCAAGTGAATCTTAATGCTTTCGCTGATACAGAAAAATACAGTCTTGAGATAAAGACCAAAGAAAAAGAACACCCAGACGATGCAAAATTACGTCGATTTAAAGACAAAGGGTTGTTCATCGCAACACTAGCATCTATTTCCGTCGCATTTTGTACGTGTATTGGTTTTTTAATATTAAATCATGATTCTCAATACACGGGTATAGCACTTAACGGTGTTATAGGCTTAACGATGGCATTAACGGGCTACTACGTTAGAGGTAAAACAAATTAACAACGGTGCGACTCTATAATAGAAGCAATGACCTTTATCCACCCATCTTCAGCATTTAAACAAGGGATTAAGGTGAGCGTTTCACCGCCTAATTCTAGCCACTGCTCTCGTGCTCGAATGCCAATTTCTTCTAACGTTTCCAAACAATCCAGCGCAAATGAAGGGCAGGCGACGGCTAATCGTTTAATGCCTTTGGAGGCTAATTCAGGCAATACAAAATCAGTATAGGGTTTAATCCAGGGTGTGCGGCCCAGGCGTGATTGAAATGAACTGCTGTAATGGGTCAAGCTTAAGCGGTCGGCTAATAGCGAGGTTGTTTGCAGGCATTGTGCACGGTAGCAGCCTTTATCAATCGGCATGGTTGATGGACAGGCATTTGCACACACCGGGTTGCATCCACCTTTTTTTAGGTGATTTTCAGGTAAGCCATGATAACTGAACAGAATGTAATCATGATTTGCAAGATAAGGTTTTATCTGCGCTGCTTGTGCACTGATAAAGTCTGGATGTTGATGAAAGTCACGAATAATTTGCAGTGATGGAAAAATTGCTTTTTTGCGTAATTCGTCCATGACCTTTTCAATCGCAGAACCGGTTGCGGCAGACGAATATTGAGGAAATAAAGGCAATACCGTGATGTGCTCACAATGCGCTAATTGGTTTAATGC
>JAJZSG010000163.1 GCA_021849905.1 Pseudomonadota bacterium | reverse complement strand
TTTTAAATATTTTGTGTTTTTTTTAAAAATTCCGCTTGCTTACGCGCGCGGCTCGGGTTAGTCCGAGCTCCCTGACAGGCACTTACCCGGCGATTGTGACAGGATACGAATTGGCTACGCCATGGTAAAAAACGCAGCACTCCGCGGGCGTATAAAACCCGGTGATACCCTGATTGAGCCGACTTCAGGCAATACGGGAATTGGAATTGCACTTGCCGGAGCTACTCTAGGCTATAAAGTCATTATTACCATGCCCAATAAAATGAGCCACGAAAAACAGGTGGTTCTTGAACGTTTAGGGGCAACGATTTACAGAACACCCAGTCACGTCGCCTCTCATGATCCAGAAAGCCACATTTCTTTAGCAGCAAAGTTACAAAAAGAAATCCCAAACTCGCACATACTTGATCAATATGCTAACCCTGATAATCCAAATGCCCATTATGTAGGTACAGCACAAGAAATCATTGATGATTTTGGGAGTAACTTACACATGGTTGTTGTAAGCGTTGGGACGGGAGGCACCATTACAGGTCTTGCCAAACGCTTAAAAGAACATAATCCTGACATCAAAATTATTGGGGTTGATCCAGTAGGTTCAATTTTAGGAGGTGGTCAAGAGGTCAAGCCTTACCTGGTCGAAGGAATAGGATATGATTTTTTTCCGGATGTATTAGACAATCGCTTAGTTGATAGCTATATCAAAACAACCGATGCCGACTCATTTTCTACGGCACGACGATTAATACGAGAAGAAGGATTATTAGTTGGCGGATCTTGTGGTGCTGCCATGTGGGGAGCACTACAAGCAGCTAAAACATTAACGACGGGACAACGATGCCTGGTTATATTACCCGATTCAATTCGCAATTATATGTCCAAATTTGCAAGTGATGACTGGATGGACGCCAACCTCCTACCGCTAGCTAAATAAACCCATTGATGGATATTCAGAACTGTCGTTATCATTGTATAGTAAAGAAGCAGATAGGTGTCCAGCGCAAATAGAGCGAGAAATTGCCAGAATTAATTTAGTCATGACATACTCATCATGGTTAGACCATGTTAAATTTAATTCGAATATATCGTGTAATTTTGCAGCTGTTTTGGAGTCGCTGATGAAAGACGCTTCAGCGCTAATCTGTGCTAACGATTTAATATAAATATCAAGCAAATTTTGTTTGGATAATCCCTCTTTTTGAGGGCCGCGTTGAATCAAGATCTTTAAATCATGACATAGTGTGTCGAATCGTTTTTTTAATTTCAATTGAGAATCTGCTATATTCTCAATAATATCATCAACATCAGGATCATTAACTATCAAACGATTATTGGATACCTTACATTGCGTTGTATCCAAGGACATTAAAGCCAGTGCGCCACTTAAACTAGGTTTATAACATCCTTCATCAAGCGCAAGTTGTATCATCGGAAGCAATCCTTTGTGGCTCGAATAATAATTAATAAATTTTGGCAATGATTTATCTCGACTGGCGATTCTAACGCGTATATCTAGTCCAAGTTTCATGGACAAGGCAGCTAAGCTTATCTCAACATCTAACTGAGTACCATCTTGACGAATCAAACCAGGAGCAATAGAACTTTTATTATCACTTAAAAACACGTGAGGATGCACTGTTACATTTTCACACAGCTCATCTACTGCAAATTGGCGTAAGACGTAACCCATATCAGTTATCAACTGCTTAATCGGTATATCGTCAATTAATTTTTGCATACGTAAAATAAACTTATCAGGAGTCAAAACACCATGATCTTTTGAAAAAAGAAGCTCGTATCGCTCGAGTAGGTTTATGTATAAATGGGCCTGTTCTTTGGTTAAGGGTTGCTGCATAAACTGCTCTATCAATACTGCTGCAATAGCTCGAAATGCACCACTAACATGTTCGCCAACCCATACAAAATTGGCTTTTTTAAAACGTTTAGTCTGCGGAGTATCATACTCATGAGAGCCCGTAGAAAAAAAATCTTGCTTATACGACATCGGATTCTCCCTGCTAAAAAATAAATTGGCTTCAGCAATAGAACAATATACATTCACAGTTAATCGTTTTATATTTTTATATAACCTAAGAAACGACAAACCAAAACTTAGCATGTATGTTAGCATTATAGTTGCAGTATAGTGTAAAATTTAATATCTGCGAGGCCCAATTAAAAACAATGTGGATTTTGATAGTCTTGATGTTGGTGTTAGTCGCTTTGCCGCTCATTCAGCAATGGACAAGCTATCCTATCAAGCGATGGCGACGCACTTTACAACTCGATAAACATGAAGCGGCATACATGTCACTGTTTGATGATGTGAACGGATTTATTGCTTCTCGTGAAGCTCGCAAGGCAAGTGGCGACGCACCAGAGTATGTGTATGGAGAAATTGACTTTATATCCTTTATCGCCTTACTATCACTTACAAAGCCGAACCAGAATACAGTTTTTTATGATTTGGGAAGTGGCATCGGAAAAGCAGTTATAGCTGCTGCTATGGTTTTTAATATGAAAAAAAATTATGGTATAGAGCGATTTAAAGCACTGCATGACGTTGCTAACCATCAGCGATACAAAATTCAAGCACATCCCTATTACAAAGAACGTTTTCATAAAATAAAATTCATCAACGACGATTTTTTAAACCTTGATTTTGCCGATGCGACCTTGATTTTTATTAATGCAACCGCCTTGTTCGGAGAAACATGGTTGCGATTAAGTAGTCTATTAGAAAATACTGCTCCAAAAACAACCATCATAACAACCAGTAAGGCACTAAAATCACCTGTTTTTACTATCACTCACACCACCACTGTTGCGATGAGCTGGGGACAGGTTCGAGCCTAAGAT
>JAJZSG010000033.1:5183-15802 GCA_021849905.1 Pseudomonadota bacterium | reverse complement strand
CCTTAGCAATCCAATATCGAAATAATTCCGCTTGCTTACGCGCGCAGCTCGGATTAGTCCGAGCTGCGTGACAGGCACTTACCCGGCGATTGTGACAGGATACTATTATCTTTTGAAATGGAATTGGAGGATATATGAACAAGACTAATACAAGTTATAAATTAATAAGTGCTCTTCTTTTCATTGCATGCCTGCTATTTTCTACCGCAGGAGAGGCACGTTATGGTTGGCATCATCACTACGGTTGGCATCACTACGGTTGGCATCATGGCTGGTACCATGGCGGATGGCACCATAGATGGTTTCGATGGTAAAAACCCGATGCAAATAGGTTGATAACCTTATTATCAATGCGATAAAGCAACTTATCTGGAGAGGAAGCAATTTTTAACTGCCCAGAATAATATAAGAGTAGTAACTGAGCGGTTATTTTGTATTTCAAAATCAATAGATTACGATCTTAAACCCAGTTATCCACCGCTTTATTATAACTTTATCCACTGTTTTTGTGGATAAAAACGAGCTTATGGTCTATGGCATATCCATGGATAAGACTAAATTATACATATCAACCGATTACTTTAGGTACAACAATAACCTTGTCCATAATAACCCAGGATTTATCAAGTTCTTGGTTAGATTGGTTCCAAACAACCCATTCAGATTGCCTTAATGGAATATGATATAGCGCCTGTCGAACAGACTTCGTATTTAAAGAAGGAATGTAACTTACAACAACATGAGAAGAACGTGACAAAAATCCATCGATTTTTTCAATATTAACAGGTGCTTTTTCTAAATAAAAAATATAAAACGTAACGGCAGCTATCAAACCAACAACAAAAATACTTAAAGATTGCCAAAAATACGCATGAAACGGGTATAGTGGTCTAATATTGGCATTTGTTTGCAAAGATGTGCATAAAATATTCTGTTCAGTAAACGTAAAGAACTGTTTTACACGCTTATTGAATTGCATTCGTTTCCTCAACAGCGCGACTCATTACATAAGATAAATCCGTATCAGTAATAGTCTCGTCTAGATAACAATGACCAAATCCTTTTATTAACACAAAACGCAATGTTTTTTTTGTTACCTTTTTATCTTTAAACATCAATGAGCGAAGTATCTGCAAATCAACATCCTTAGGTATTCTACGCGGGAGTTGAGCATGCTCTAACAACTCATCAACCAGATCAAGGTCCGCTTGTTCGATGTATCCCAAATGAAACGATAATAATGAAGCACAATAAAGACCAATAGCGACTGCTTCACCATGTAACCAGCGTTGATAATGGGTGTATGCCTCTAGCGCGTGAGCAAAGGTATGGCCTAAATTTAATAAAACACGACATCCCGCTTCATGCTGATCGTCTTGAACAAAGCCCGCTTTAATCTGACAGCAGGTCAAAATAATATCAGGTAAGTTATTGATTGACGAAAATGTATTTTTTTTACTGTTTAAAGCCGAATGCAGTGTTATTAAAAAATCTCCGCCGACGATTAATGCGCATTTAATAACCTCAGCAAGACCTGCTTGAAACTCTCGTGAGGGCAGAGTTGACAGTGTATTAAGATCCATAATCACCGCATGCGGCTGGTAAAAACTACCGATCATATTTTTAGCTTGACGATAATTAATTGCCGTTTTTCCACCAACTGAAGAATCAACTTGTGCGAGTAATGTGGTTGGAATTTGAACAAAGCGAACGCCGCGCTGATAAGTTGCTGCAGCAAATCCAGCAATATCACCCACAACGCCACCGCCTAATGCGATGATTGTCGTATCACGATGGTGTTGATACTTAATTAGTGCATCGTAAATGGTAAACAAACTGTGTTGATTTTTATGTACCTCGCCATCACCAATCTCAATCACATCACATTGAATGGAGTGACATGCCTGCAAAACATAACCAAGATACAAGGGGGCAACAACAGGATTTGTAACAACAAGCACTTGTCCTGATTTAACATGATGACGCAATAATTCTACATCAGACAACAAGCCGTTGCCGATATAGACAGGATAAACATGGTCTGGCAGCTTAACCGTAAGCTGCTTATACTTCGCCATAAATATATTTTACGATATTATTAGCGACGGCTTTTACAGTCAGCTTATCTGTTTCAAAACTCACATCGGCCAATTCTTCATAAAACGGCTCACGCTCATCTCTAAGCGATTCCAATCGACCTTCCAAATCATCTGTTTGAAGCAGAGGACGTTTGGTATCTCGTTTTGTGCGTTCAAATTGTTGCTGAAGTGAAGTTTTAAGATAAATAACGGTTCCTCGTCCTGCCAAAGCATTTCGATTTTCTGGTGTCATGATAACACCACCGCCAGTTGCCAATACAATATTGCTTTTTTGGGTTAACTCATCGATTACTTTTTGTTCGCGACGACGAAAACCGTCCTCTCCTTCCACATCAAAAATCCAGGCAATGTCAGCACCTGTGCGTTCCTCAATAACCTCATCCGAATCAAAGAACTCAAGTTTCAGTTCTTTTGCCAAAGTACGACCTATCGTGCTTTTCCCCGCACCCATTGGCCCTATTAAGAATATATTACGTACTTTAACTATACTCATTTTTAATCACATACCTCTTAAATTAAGGAAGGAGACAACAAAACGCCAAGTTGCTTCTCTCCTAAACATAGAAAATCCAGACGAAATTCCCACTTATGATTATATACCACTAATTTTTATAATGAAGTAATTCTTTGAATTTATACCGACAAATTATCCATTATTATCCTGGGCGTAATAAATATTAGCAATTCTTCATTTTGTTTTCTAATTTGTTTTCGGCTAAACAAATGCCCAACAATAGCTAATTTACCTAAAATTGGCACTTGAGTTATGGTATTATTTTTATCGTGCTTGTATATTCCTCCAAGTACAATGGTCTGTTTGTTATTAACAAGCACACTGGTTTGAATGGATTTGGTCAATATCACAGGAACACCCTGAACACGCCGTCCGGAATCTGAGTTCTGATTAATCATTAAATCCACGAGAAGTTTACCATCTGGCGTGATATGAGGCGTTACTTTCAAACTTAAAACTGCTTTTTTAAAAGCAACAGATGTTCCACCGTTCAAGCTAGACTCTTGGTAGGGAATATCCTCTCCTGATTCAATAACAGCAGTCTGCTGATTAATTGTCATTAAACGAGGACTCGCCACTATCTCCGCTCGACCCTCACTTTCCAATGCAGACAGTTCCAAATCAAGCAACACATGAGAACCCAGCTTCGCTAATGCAATACCGATTGATGCTGGCGTTGCGTCAAAAGGCATCGCTCCCAGATCAAGATTTAAACGGTCAGCAACGGGTACATCAACTGGTAAGTGTCCACTTAAGACATGATTAGCCGCCTCTAAAGAACCACCCACATGCAGAGTTTCTGTAGATACACCCCACTTTATACCGATATCTTCAGCACAATCCTTCGTCATATTTACAATTCTTGCCTCAATTTCAACCTGTTTAACCGGAATATCCAAGCGCTTGACTAATGCCTTAATGACATGAACTTGCGAGGCAATATCTTGTAACCAAAGCGTATTTGTTCTCGTATCTACACTCACTGTTCCACGCTCAGACAACAACGAGCTGGTTTTATCTTTGAGCATGATGGCAATATCAGATGCCTTAGCATAATGTATTTGTATTAAAGCGGAATGCAGCGGTACTAATTTTTCAGCAGCCAAACGCTCTGCAAGCACAAGGCTCTCACGTGAAGACAGGACATTTGACTTATCAATCAATAACACATTACCCCATTGACGCTTATCTAAACCCTGGGTTGTTAAGACCATATCCAAGGCCTGATCCCAAGGCACGTTATCCAGGCGAAGGGTTATATTACCGCTGACTGAATCACTCATCACAATATTAAGATGAGTAAAATCCGCTAATATTTGCAGCACGGCACGCACTTGAATATCTTGAAAATGAAGCGAAATAGGCTTGCCATGAAAAGCAGTCTGCTGTGTTGATGCATTTATTAAACCGACTTGGCCACAATACATGAAAAAAAACAGAGATAATATGATGATTCGATACAACCGATACTCTCCAAAATAAATAGGACTTGTTGACAATTCATTTTCTAAAAGCCTTCGTCCCGCGCACAAGTCGCGGGACGAAGGCTGTTAAATCGTCATCAGACCCTAAGAACGCAAATACATAAACATACTTTTCTTAAACAATCCCTGTTTGTTTTTAACTATTTTCTGAATCTCAATACGATCCATCTGTATCTCTTTAATCACAGCATTTTCAAGACCCATTCGATCACCCACCTTGACACGCTTCACTGAACCATCAGATAAAGCAATCAAAGCCCATATTTTGCTACCTTGTCTTAACATACCCACAAGGTGTAGAGCATCTAACGACTCTTGTTGCAGGGTTAACGTATTTTGTATAAAAGGATTTAAACGCCGATAATCAGCTGTTTTTTTATAAGAAGCACTGGATTGGTGTAATTGCTTAATGTCTGATGCAGTCACGTCTTGAAATAAAAATAAAAGTGATAACACCTGCATATATCGATTATTTGCGTTCATCATAAGCTATTGTCTTTATATATTTTGGCATTCATATTGATTAGCAGCTGGTCGTCACTTCGTGATGAGTCAATATGTTCAATGGAAAAGTCATGCCAGGTCATAACCGAATCTAGCGCTGTCATCGCACCTAAAAAATTAATTAGCTGAGGATAAGTTCCATGAGCGGAGAGTTCCACGGGTAACTCCGTGTAAGACCGACTTTTAACCGCAGTACTTGCAGAAAACGATTGAAGCGATAAACCACTTGAGGATACATAGTAATAAATCATGTCTACTGAATCAGTATGTTTGAATTTAATTTCATTCGTATCACTTGAGGTGCGCTGATGTTTATAGCGAAATAGCTCTCGTTGTTTCGATTTCAATTTAACTTTGAGATACTGAGTATTAATCTTGGTTTTTTTTTGATATTCAAAATCAACATTAATGACAACTAAAAAATAACCGTTTAACACCATGAGAAACAATGTGGTAACAATTAATCTATGTTTAAACATCATGAATTGCCGGATATAAAACTCTGCTAATGTTTTTATTTCGAACATATAGAATCCGGGGTGATTGTAAAGGCTATCTTAAAGGCATGATCGGATATATTAGAACTTGAGTTTATTTTTGTGAAACCGGACATTCTCTCTAAACTTTTCATAAAATCACGAATATAACGGTCTGATTGGCTATAAAGAGACAAAGAAACCAAATATTCGTGACGCTCAATTTTAGAGAGAACCACACCTTGGGGCAGGATATCGGTAATCCATTTTAATAAATTTAAAACACTGGATTTTGGTTTATCGACTTTTGAAAAATAATTGGATTTTTTCGCAATTAAAATCTTATTGAGACGGATAATTTCGGAAGACATTTTTTTATTCTTTTTAACATAACTTTCTGTTTTTTCATGAATTGAATGATCGATTAAAACCAATATTAAAAATATAATTGAGCTAAAAAAACACAGGTATTGGGTGATTTTTTTTCTACACGGTTGATGTTTTAAATGAGCACCAGGAAGTAAATTAATACTCGTCATCGTCTAAAATCCTGTGTTTCTTAATGCCAAACCACAGGCCACCATCAAAGAAGAATTATCTTTTTTAATTTGCTCTTGAATAAACGGTGATGCAAATTTCATCTCTTTAAAAAATAATGGAATTGATATCATGATGCCCAGCCGTTCATAAAAAAACCTGTCTAAACCGGGCATAGAAGAACCCAATCCGACCAAGAAAACACAATCAATACGCCCCATAGGCATCGTTGATAAAAAAAATTGTAATGCCCGTTTAAACTGTTGTAGGAGTAATTCAAAAAATTGTTTTGAAACAGCTGGTTTTGATGTATCTATAATCTCTTCATGAGCAAAAACCATGGCTGATTGATGCAAAAAGAATGATTGCGTGCCATTCAAATCAACGTTAAAAACAGCAACCGTCTCGTAGAGGAATGACGACGCCACTAAACGCATTGCGCGTTCTATAGCAAATGATTCAACGTCAACAACATGCGGAGTAAGACCCAATTGATGGACAAGCTGCACACGTTGCTCGACTATCTCTCGTCTTGAAACAACAACGAGTATATCCAACATATCGGGTAACAGGATCGAAGAACCTAATACATTAAAATCCATAATCATTTCATCACGTGTAAAAGAGATATACCTTTCAACATCCATCATCACAAATTCAGCAATATCGCGCCTACGCAAACGATTGCTCACCTGTATTTTTTTGATAACGGTGGATGAGTAGGGAATGGCAATGACAATCTGTTTGTTAAAAGACATCAATTGACTTGAAACAGACGTCTTGATTATTTTGGAAAGTTCGTCGACGTTGTTAATCACATCGCCATTAACCAATCCAGTAGGCAACTCAACACGATGATAATATTCAACGCAGTGACGATATTGTATGAAGGATAACAGTATGAAACTTAATGATTGGTTGTTGATATCAATACCAAGCACAGAAACTGCTTTTTTCTTTTTTAAGCATTTTAAATGATACATATATTCACTTGCTTTGGATGGACTAAAATATGTTTTTCCATAAAACACGTTATTATGCTATCACAACGATCAATGAATGGGAAAGCCCTGCGTATAATCCCAGGGGTGTCCCATTAAAAAATTCTTATGCTACCTGGTTTCAGACGAACCCGCTCCTGCGATCATCGCGCACATCCTTGTGCGCGATGGTCTTCAACTCAGGCACCATAAGAATTTTTTAATGGGACACCCCTGGTAATGCTTCTTGATTTCCTTGAATAATTCGCGTAATCATAATGAATCGCGGTATAATCCGTGATCACTATAATTAGGCGACATCAATTCAATCATGATTAAAACGGCATATTTCTGGCGAAAAGGATTGTGGGCACTGTTAAGTTTATTTTTTTTATTAACGGTTTGTGCGAGCCTACTCTATCTTTATGCTGCTAGTCAGCTACCCAACGTAGACTCCTTAAAAACCGTTAAACTTCAAGTGCCACTCCAGATCTATAGCCAGGATGGGTTATTGATTCAAGAGTATGGTGAACAAAGACGCATCCCCCTTCCCTACGACCAAATACCTCAAACCCTGGTTCACGCCTTGCTAGCAACGGAAGATCAACGTTTTTTTGAACATCCTGGTGTTGATGTCTTCGGGCTTGCTCGTGCAACAGTCCGCATGATAAAAACCGGTACGAAATCGCAAGGCGGTAGCACTATTACAATGCAAGTCGCACGTAATTTTTTCTTAACAAGAAAAAAGACCTTTATGCGAAAATTCAATGAAATTATGCTGGCTATAAAAATTGACCGCGAACTGAGTAAAGAAAAAATCCTTGAACTTTATTTAAACAAAGTTTATTTAGGAAACAGAGCTTACGGCGTAGGGGCTGCGGCACAAATTTACTATGGCAAACCTTTAAAAGAACTTAATATCGCACAGTTAGCAACCATTGCAGGCTTGCCGCAAGCCCCATCAACTCAAAATCCTATCACGAATCCTAAAGCTGCAAAAAAACGTCGTGATCACGTATTAGAACGTTTACTAGAAGAGAAGTACATCACTACAGCAGAATACGAGGATGCGATTAATCAACCCATATCGGTCGAGTATCACAGTACATCTTTGCAAGTCAACGCACCTTACGTTGCTGAAATGATTCGTCAATCACTTTACGAAAACTTTGGTGAGAAAGCTTACACCAGAGGTTACAAAGTTTACACAACAATCAACGGTCCTTTACAAAACCATGCCAATCAAGTCGTTGAAGAAAATCTACTAGCCTACGATCGTCGCCACGGCTACCGAGGTGCAATAAAAAAATTATCTAATAGCGACTTACACTCTTCTAAAGCACGAGAAAACGCATTAAATACCTACCCAGAAATAAACGATTTAGAACCTGCCGTTATTACCGGTATAAACAAAACTGACGCGCAAGCAATAACACGACATGGACAGTCCATTACAATACCCTGGAAAGGTTTGTCTTGGGCAAGACCTGCACTTAAAAAAGGCTGGGTTGGCAAAGCACCAACCACAGCAAGCCAGGTCGTGAGCACTGGCGATATCGTTTATGTCAGACTCAAAGATGGCTTTTGGCAATTAACACAAATGCCGATGGCAGAAGCAGCCCTGGTGGCACTCAACCCATCAAATGGTGCAATAGAGTCTCTAGTTGGCGGTTTCAACTTTAAGAAGAGCAAATTTAACCGAGCCACTCAAGCCAGTAGACAGCCAGGCTCAAGTTTCAAACCGTTCGTTTATGCCGCAGCGCTAAACAAGGGTTATACGCTGGCAACATTAGTCAACGACGCGCCCGTTGTGATTGATGATCCAAGTCAGCCTAATTTATGGCGTCCGCATAATGACAATTTAAAATTCAACGGGCCCACCCGATTAAAAGATGCGTTTGTTCATTCAACAAACCTGGTATCCATTCGCATTCTTGATGATATTGGGATTAACTATGCCATAGATTTTATCAGTCAATTCGGGTTTAACAAGAAAAGCTTGCCCCATGCATTATCTTTGGCACTGGGTACCTTGTCAGTGAGCCCACTTGATTTAACAGCTGCTTACGCGGTAATCGCTAATGGCGGTTATAAAATAGAGCCTTATTTAATCGACCATATCACGGATAGTGACGGTCACGTCTTACTGCAAGCAAAATCAACGCATGTCTGCAACCCACCATGCACAGATACTGATGCAGATCTCGTTGCACCACGGGTTATTCCAGCCGACATTGCATTTCTGATGAACTCGGCATTGATGGGTGTTATTCAACAAGGAACCGCTCAAGACGCAAGACAATTAAATCGCAAGGATATTGCTGGTAAAACCGGTACGACGAACGAACAAGTCGACGCCTGGTTTGCAGGGTACAATCCGGACATTGTCGTCACAACCTGGATAGGATTTGATACGCCTCATCCATTACACGAATACGCAGCCAGATTAGCACTGCCACTTTGGATTGACTTTATGAAAGTAGCATTACAAAACAAACCAGAACGACAAATGCCACAGCCCGAGAATATTGTTTGGACAAAAATTAATCCAAAAAATGGTTTGCTCGCCAAAAAAAATCAGGATAAAGCCATCATTGAATACTTTCGTGAAAACGATGTTCCCGGCGATGATGAGGAATCGTCTATCGATGGTTATGGCGCTCAAAATGGAGAGAGTCAGGACAGTTTGTTTTAAAGCTTCTTGTTGGTGAGATAAAAAATGAAAAAAAACATATTGTTGGGCGTCAATATTGATCACATTGCAACACTTCGTCAGGCTCGTAGAACACGCTACCCCGATCCTGTTCAGGCCGCTATCGACTCAGAAGAAGCGGGTGCGGATGGAATAACCCTGCATATGCGCGAAGATTTACGCCATATTCAAGCCCGTGACGTTCGATTAATCAAAGCCGTTTTACAAACGCGCATGAATCTTGAATTAGCTGTAACAGATGCCATGTTAGATTTTGCCGAAGAAATTCTACCTGAGCATACCTGCCTTGTTCCTGAAAAACGAGAAGAACTCACCACTGAAGGCGGATTAGATATTATCAAATATCACAAATCAGTAGAGCAGGCCATAACACGGCTCAAAGCCTTTGGCAGCGAAGTATCGCTGTTTATCGACCCTGATTTAAAACAGATTGATGCAGCAAAAGCATTAGGTGCACCAGCTATTGAACTACACACGGGATGCTATGCCGATGCACTAACACCGAAATCTCACGCCTATGAGTTAAATCGGATTAGACAAGCAGCTGAATATGCTGCTAATCTAGGATTAATAGTGAATGCAGGACATGGTTTGCACTATCATAATGTGAAGCCCATTGCCGCAATTAAAGAATTAAATGAGTTAAACATTGGTCATGCCATTGTGGCTCGGGCGTTGTTTAGTGGTTTAAAAAATGCCGTGAAGGACATGCGGCAACTGATGCAGGAAGCAAGAAACTATGTCGATGACTGAAGCCGTTGTTATTCGTATCACCGGTGATTCCGGTGATGGTGTGCAACTTGTTGGTGAACAACTTACCATAACGGCCGCTTTAAGCGGCCGAGATGTTCGTACGTTGCCCGATTTTCCTGCTGAGATTAGAGCGCCAGCGGGAACTGTAGCCGGCGTATCTGGTTTTCAGCTTGCGATGGCAGAACAAGCCATTTTTACCGCAGGAGAAGAGCTCGATGTGCTAGTCGCCTTAAACCCAGCGGCACTAAAAAACGCCCTACCGTATCTTAAACCCGGCGGTCTATTAATCGTCAATGAAGACAGTATGCAAACACGCGATTGGGAAAAAGCGAGCTGTAGTCCTGAGTTATTAACTGATGCTGCCGAACACTATCACATCCTATCACTACCCTTAATTACACAAACCTTAAAAGCCTTGGAAACACTCGACATCAATCATGCGCAAGCCAAAAAAAGTAAAAATTTTTATGTGTTAGGTATAGTTTTATGGTTGTTTGATTTAACAACAGACGACTCGATATCATTTATTGCCAAAAAATTTAAAAACAACCCACTGATG
>JAJZSG010000033.1:0-5173 GCA_021849905.1 Pseudomonadota bacterium | reverse complement strand
CGATCTACATCAGTTTTATGAAAAAACCGTGTCAATAGGGATTTTTAAATATTTTGTGTTTTTTTTAAAAATTCCGCTTGCTTACGCGCGCGGCTCGGGTTAGTCCGAGCTCTCTGACAGGCACTTACCCGGCGATTGTGACAGGATACGTTTGATTTAACAACAGACGACTCGATATCATTTATTGCCAAAAAATTTAAAAACAACCCACTGATGGCCAAAGCCAATGAACTAACCCTGCTTGCAGGATATAACTATGCGCTCACTCTCGAACTAACCCGTCGACATTATGCGCTCGGGCAAATCAACAGAACACAAGGCGATTATCGACAAATTACCGGGGTTGAAGCCGTATCGTTAGCGATTGCCACCATGGCTGTTAAAACACAGACCCCTCTTCTGGTATCCGGTTATCCCATTACGCCCTCATCAGCCATCTTACATGAGTGCGCAAAGCTTGCAGACTATGGTGTTGAATTGCTTCAAGCAGAAGATGAAATCGCTGCAATCTGTGCCTGCATCGGGGCGGCTTTTGGTGGTTGCCTTGCATTGACTTGCACCTCAGGGCCTGGTCTTGACCTAAAAAGTGAAAGCCTAGGCCTGGCTGTTATCAGTGAACTGCCGTTAGTATTGGTTGATGTTCAGCGTGCGGGTGCCTCCACTGGCATGCCAACCAAAACGGGGCAGAGCGATCTACGCCAAGCACTTTACGGGCGCCATGGTGAAGCACCGCTTCCTGTTTTAGCACCAATAACACCCGCCGACTGCTTTGATACTATTATTGAAGCCTTTAGCATTGCTATTCGTTACATGACACCCGTTATTGTATTAATGGATGCCTATTTAGCAAATGCGGCCCAACCCTGGCAAATTCCTGATGTTGAATCACTTCACATCCCCCCTATTGCTTTTAACGAAAATCATAAACCCTTTGATCGTAATGATGACTTGAGCCGCAGCTGGAACAAACCTGGCAGTACAGGGTTTATTCACCAGTTAGGTGGACTCGAAAAACAAAGCGATACAGGACGAGTCAGCTATGATGCAACTAATCACCAGAATATGGTCACACTTCGCGCACAAAAAATTGCCGGAATCGCGAAGCATTTTTCTAAAATACAAATCGAAGGGAATAAAGCAGCGTCTATTTTATTGATTGGGTGGGGCAGCACATATGGCAGTCTAAAATCCGCCATCACACAGCTTGAAACGGAAGGATTGCCTGTCGCATTCGTTCAATTGAGACATCTAAATCCGTTACCTGACGACTTAGGCGCCCTATTGGGTCGTTATAAACAGATTCTCGTTGCAGAATTAAACTCCGGTCAGTTATGTCAAGTACTGCGAGCACGTTATCTGATTGATGCCAAGCCCATCAGTCAATGCAATGGCCAACCCTTTACAACAAGCTACCTTGTGAACACCATTAAGGACTACTGCCATGAACAAAACCCAATATGCGCGTGAAGACTTTACAAATGATAACGAAGTTCGATGGTGTCCTGGGTGTGGCGATTATGCGATTTTAACGGCCCTACAACGATTACTGCCTGAGTTAGGTTTGGCACCAGAAAATCATGTTTTTGTTTCAGGTATAGGTTGTGCTGGCCGCCTACCCTACTACATGAATACCTATGGCTTTCATACCATACACGGACGTGCTACGGCCGTCGCAACTGGCTTAAAAGCCATGCGCGATGATTTATGTGTTTGGGTTATAACCGGTGATGGTGATGCTTTAAGCATTGGCGCTAATCATCTGATTCATTGCCTTCGACGTAATGTGAACATCAAAATTTTATTAATCAACAATCAGGTTTATGGCTTAACAAAAGGTCAATTTTCACCCACCTCTCAAAAAGGTCAAGTCACCAAAACATCACCTGATGGTGTTAATACGCAGCCCGTCAATCCTTTGGCATTAGCCTTAGCAGCCGGCGCCGGTTTTGTTGCTCGTGCCGTAGATAAAGATCCGAATCACCTCGCTTCTATTTTAAAGCAAGCCCATGAATATCCCGGTTGTGCGTTTATAGAAATTTATCAAGATTGCAATATATTCAATCATGGCGCATTTGATGATTTTTCGCTGAAATCAAATAGAGCAATGAACACCATTACGCTAACAGACGGCCAACCGTTGTTATATGGCTCTAACAGCGAATGGTCTCTGACATTACAAGACGACGCGTTAAAACCCGTTCCTGCTGATAAAGCAGACCATTATATTCATGATACAAGCAACTTGTTAGCGGCCATGAGACTCACCCAACTCACCTTTCCTGACTATCCTGTGCCTCTAGGTATTTATTATCAAAAAGCTCGAGAAACATTCACCTTACCCTGGACATTTAAAAAAACCACCGCTGATTTGCCTGAATTGTATCGTGCAAAAGCCAGTTGGCAACAACGTTAATGCCCAAAGCGATAAAAAAATCTGACAGACCCTTCAAAATATGTGAGCGATGTGGCAGACCTTTTACTTGGCGAAAAAAATGGGAAAAGGTGTGGGATGAAGTCAAGTATTGTTCTAAGCGTTGTAAATGAATGTTATCTTTTTAATCACTAGAGCATATTGACAACTGTTCCCCGCCTGCATGCCTCGGCTTGTAATGAAACGCACATCCGTGCTCAAAAAAAACATCATTTTAGATAAGATACCCCTCGCTCGAGCTAAAAAATAACTTGCTAAATATCAAATGTTAAGCTAGGTTGTTTTGTAAATTTCCAGGTACGTCATGTATGGAAAGTTATAAAAGGATTTATATGAAAAAAAAAATATTTATTCGTATTATGTAGCGTGATATCCAATGCTTCTCTAGCAGGTGACATGGGATTTATAAAAACAGGCTGGTCTCCACTGATGACAATCAGTCTTGGTCCGACATACGCAAGCCCCGGTAAATTTCAAACGATTCACCTTCAACCCGATATTCAAAAAACTTATACGTCTGACTTCAACGCTACTGCATTGTTTAACGGCGAATTGTTTCTAGGGAAACAGCGCGCCTTAAACGACATGTTGTTTGGCCAACTTGGGGTAACCTTCTCAGCCAGCACGCCAGCAAAAATAAGTGGTGTGGTTTGGGAAGACGCTAATGTTGATTACAACAACTATACCTACAACTATAAAATACAACATGAACATATCGCAATTAAAGGTAAACTCTTATCAAATACTGACATGCACGTTTCGCCATACATCAGCGCGAGTCTGGGATTAGGCTTTAACACGGCTCATGATTTTACGATAAACCCTATTATCGTTCAGGAAGTATCACCCGGGTCATTTAGCTCAAACACCGATTATGCTTTTACTTATACACTCGGTGCCGGCTTTCAAAGAAGTCTGAATAAAAACTGGCAAATAGGAATAGGATATGAGTTTGCTGATTGGGGAAAAAGTATTTTGGGTCGTGTGCCTGAGCAAACCATAAATCATGGCCCAGAACTAGATCACTTATACACGCAACAATTACAATTTAGCGTGACTTATCTTTCAGGAGAATAACATTTGAACGCCATTCGAAACATAGTGAGCTATTCACTTATTGCAGTATTGTGTGCGTCAGAACAATCGTTTGCGACCATTGCAAAGTTTAGCCTCGTCCCCACCACCCCATCAACCTTAGAGGTGCCCGCTAATCGCACGGCTATTGTACAGTATACCGTTACAAATCAAACAAAAATAACTCGAACACTAACAGTGGTTCCGATGGTTGGTATCAGTCAACAAACCGATACCGCAGGTCTGTGTTCAAATCCATTTACTCTAGCAAGTCAGGCTTCGTGTTTGTTAAATCTGGTGGTTAATGGTAGTCAGTTGTCGACAGTGAGCCAGGGACCAAAAGTTTGCAAGACAAAGACAGGTACCAATTTGCCTGATTCGTTATTATGTTCGCAAGCAAGCGATGCATTTACATTAAACCTTAGCGTAGGATCGGCTATTCCTGCAACCAATCAAAATGTCTACGTAACGAATTGGACAGCCCAGAGTATCTCTCTTTGCTCCGCAAACGCTGCAAGTGGGTTGTTAGAAAATTGTAATATTGCTGCTATTAACGGTTTGTTTTTAAACCCTGATGCCATTGCAGTCAACGCCGCTTTAACATATCTGTATGTAGCCAACATTGGTGGCGGGGTTTCTTTATGCCAATTAAATAGCTTGGGTACTATTAGTGGTTGTGTAAGCACTGGAAGTGGTTTTAATGCACCAGATGGTATTGCATTGAATGCTGCTGGTACAAGAGCGTATGTCTCTAATGCAAATTTAACGACTGTATCTAATTGCGAAATCAGTCCTACTACTGGCGCACTAAGTTCATGTACCCCCACAGGCACTCTCGCTATTGGTCAATCTGACTTAACCTTGCATCCATCCTTACCTATCCTTTATGTATCAAATATTACAACTAGTGGAGTTACTGCATGCGCTATCAATGCAGGCACGGGTGATTTAACCTGTGGTTTAACGACATTAGGATTTAATCAGCCCGAGGGAGTGCAACTTAACCCTACTGGTAATGTCATCTATGTAAGTAATAAAGGTGATGGCACTATTTCCTACTGTCCTGTTGCTAATGATGGTTCAATAACAGGTGCTTCGTGCGCCACAACATCTAGCGGTACTTTTGGAGGTTTTGGAAGTCTTTCTTTCAACAGTGCAGGAACGTTAGCTTATATACCAAGCTCTAACACGACGGTCTCAATTTGTTCGGTTGAGAACAATGGAGACTTAACAAATTGCACAGATTCTGGTGGTACTGGATTCGCTAGTCCATCTGGGATCTTAGTGCTCTAAATAAATAATCAAATTGTGGTCTACGATTTGCGTTGACCAATAGATGCGCATCCACAACATAACTTATTAAGATAACGTTGATAGAGAGATTGAATATGTTTTACAAAAAAATAGTTAGTATAATGTGCTGTTGCATGCTTAATTCCGCGTATTCATCAGATGTTTCATCGCATGAAAAAGATGATATTGATAACCCTAACAATTCTAGCATGCACATTGGCGCACTGTTTCTCAAACCAAACAGTAATCAGGGCAAGAGCACCAAAGTTTAAATTCCCAACACTCTTTCTCTATATTCATCATAAAGACCGGCTTTTCGTCTTTTTCGAGGAACTGAAAACTTGGAGTCAGACTCTTTTCTTATCAAATTCAGAG
>JAJZSG010000162.1 GCA_021849905.1 Pseudomonadota bacterium | reverse complement strand
CGAGACCTCGAGGTTGCCATCAACCTATCCTGAGGCTTAGTAAACCACCAATCATGGGTCATATCCATATTCATCAACGGTGAAATATGAAACTGCTTGGAAAATTCAAAATGAAATCGGTCAGCTTCAGGCGAATAGCGGTTCGGGATTAAATCCTGGCTATCTGAAGCCAATGGTTTAACCGATAAAACGTAACAATATTGTTCTGACCATGGGGTGTTATTAATTTCCGCTACAATGACATCAACAAAACGGTCTGTTTTATCAAAACAGTAATAAAAGCTCACCGGATTAAACCCATAGCCCCAATAACGCAGATGTGTTAATAAACGAACAGACCCCTCAATATTAAACCCGGTTTGCGCAGAAACAAGCTTAGATACCGATTGCTTTAATGATTCAGATGGATCACCTAGGTGATCATGACGTCGAAAAGAGGCTAAATTAGGTTTGTTAACCGACCAAAAGCGCCTTGATTCAAACAGCGTATCCAATTCATCGAGATCCAAATACATCATGAATAAACGATAACTAAAATCATGCTTAACGGGCTTGAACCTTTGATGAGTCACTAATCCCGTGTAGATAGCACTATGCATGTTTAAACTGGTCACAGACGGCTAATGCACTTTTGACACCATCTTCGTGAAAACCAAATCCCCAATACGCACCGCAAAAATAAATAAGGCCTTCATTGTTCAATTCTTGTTGGCGCGATTGGGCGGCTAAACTCTGGGGCGTGTATTGAGGGTGACTATATCGAAATCGTTGAATAATTTTTTCTGGTGCAATCAAATGTGCTGCATTTAAACTAACATAAAAGGGCGTGGTTGCCGGTATACTTTGCAAACGATTCATGTTGTAAGTCAAAATCGCGTGCGTTGATTCGTCTTGAGTCAATAAATAATTCCAGCTCGCCCAAGCACGAGGATTGGATGGCAGAAGACGTGAGTCCTGATGCAGGATCACATCATTATCTTGATAAGGGAAGGCCGATAAAATTGAGCGCATTAAATCAGTCGGCTTATCGACAATGCGTAAGGCATCCTCACTATGCGTGGCTAAAACCACTCGATCGAACTCACCCAGTAAGCCTTTATCGTTAAAGACTTGACAGTTTGTTTGCGTTTGCAAGACACGTGTAACGGGAGTATCAAGCTGCACCGGATTCATCAAAGTCTTTAAAAGCGCATTCACATAACTAACAGAACCGCGCTTAATTACTTTCCAGGCAATATCGGGACGCAATTTTAATAAGGCATGATTATAAAAAAAATGCGCAATAAAACGCAATGGCATTTCACTAATCATGGCGGGTGGCGTTGACCATAGAGATGAAATCAAGGGGTATAAGTAACGCTGACTTAAATTTAAATGAAAACGATGTTTTTTTAAAAACGCACCTAAAGTCAGAGTTGTATCGTCATCATGAAGGCTTGCAGCCGCCAGCCGATTAAACCGGCTGATATCATATAATAAACGATAAAAACCAGGGTCAATCAAATGACGTCGGTCTGCAAAAACACCATTAAGCGAACCACCCGCGTACTGAAAATCAAGAGCGGGATCATACACACTAAAGCTCATATCGGTATCTTGTGTTTCGACGTTTAATTCGGCAAGTAATGCAATAAAATGCGGATAGGTGTGTTCATTAAACACAATAAAACCCGTGTCCACAGGAATACCATCAACATTCACTGTGTGCGTGTGCCCACCTACATAATCAGCGGCTTCAAAAACAAAGACCTCATGGCCTGCTTTAGTTAAACGATATGCCACGGTTAAGCCCGAAATTCCACTACCCACAACAGCAACACGCATAATTATCTGACAACCCATTTATTAATCATCAACACACTCAATGAGCTCGGAAGAAAACTAATCAGTTTCAATATCCATACAAAAATTACCGGTACTGTAATATCAAGCTTTCGTTTCTCAATACCGGCGACAATTTTTTTTGCAGCGAGTTCTGAACTGACCAGATAAGGCATAGGAAAATCATTTTTATCCGTTAACGGCGTTTTGATAAACCCAGGCAACACAATAGACACCCGAATATTTTCACGCCATAGGGACAACCGTAAACCTTGCAAAAAATTTCGAGTCGCGGCTTTGCTTGCCCCATAAGCTTCAGAACGGGGCAACCCTAAGTAAGCAACCGAACTGCTCATACCCACCAATTGGGGATTAGGGGCTGCTCGCAATAATGGTAAAACGGCTTCCACCCCATAAACCATGCTTAAAAAATTAACTTGAATCATGCGTTCAAAAATTTGACTATAAAACTGATGCACATCAACGTACTCACAGCTTCCCGCATTAAAAAATACAATATCAACTGAACCAAATTGATTCATCAGCATGCGGGCGGCATCTAAATTTGCTTGTCTATCGGTCGCATCAAAAGGCAAACAAAATGCACCGGTTTGCGCAGCTAAAGATTCCAAAGCGTCCTGATTACGTCCTGAAATAATCAATTGATAGCCTTTAGCCGCCATCTCAAGCGCCACTGCACGCCCAATTCCGGACGACGCTCCTGTGATCCAAACTCGACGCATCATGCCAATTTACCTCTATCCATACGCACAGGACGCAAACTATGAATTATCTTTAATTTAGACAAGACCAACAATCCATAATAGGTGAGGTCAATTTGCCACCAAAAAAAACCTTGTCGAGCGGAGCCCGGATAATAATGGTGATTATTATGCCAACCTTCACCGAAGGTAATTAAGGCCAGCCAAAAATTATTTCGACTTTGATCAGGCGTATTAAATCGACGACTTCCCCATTTATGCGCTAATGAATTGATACTGCTTGTGGCATGAAATAAAAGGGTTGTTGATACAAAAAATCCCCATACCAACATTTGCAAACCATTGGTATGTAAATCAGGATGTATCT
>JAJZSG010000161.1 GCA_021849905.1 Pseudomonadota bacterium | reverse complement strand
GTGTTGAAAAAGCTGATCTCCAAGGACGCACGGATTTACGTGAATTGCCTTTTGTAACCATTGACGGTGAAGATGCAAAAGATTTTGATGACGCCGTGTATTGTTATCCAAAACCGAATGGTGGATATCAACTCTATGTTGCCATTGCTGATGTGAGTCATTATGTTAAAAGTGGCTCTGCACTGGATATTGAAGCGGCGCGTCGTGGAAATTCGGTGTATTTTCCAGGCAAAGTTGTGCCGATGCTACCGGAAGCCCTTTCAAATGGAATTTGTTCTTTAAATCCACATGTGGATCGGTTATGTATGGTTGCTGAAGTTGCGATTACGTGCGAAGGTAAAATTAGTCGTTCACGATTTTATCGAGCCGTGATGCATTCAAAAGCACGCTTGACCTATACCCAAGTGAGTGATTGGTTGCAAGTGGGAAAATCTGATGATTCGCATGAGGCCCTGTTTCCTGTTTTAAAATCACTGCATGACTTGTATTCCATATTGCTCAAAACCCGAAAAACTCGTGGTGCAATGGATTTTGATACCACAGAAACGCGTATTGAATTTGATGAGCATAGAAAAATTCAGCGAATTGTGCCGGTAACGCGTAATGATGCACATCGTTTGATCGAGGAGTGTATGTTAGTTGCGAATGTGGCGACCGCTCGTTTTTTAGAAAAAGCAAAAATCGCAACCTTGTACCGTGTACATCCTGCACCTGAAGAAGAAAAAGTCATTGCACTTCGGCAGTTTTTGGGTGAGCTCGGTTTACAATTAACGGGTGGTAAAAAACCAACACCTAAAGACTTCCAGCGCACGTTAGCCTCTATTGGTGATCGACCAGAGAAACATTTAATAGAAACGGTGATGTTACGTTCTTTAAAGCAGGCTCAATATATCGAGGCGAATGATGGCCATTTTGGTCTGGCCTATTCTGCTTACACTCATTTTACATCCCCTATCCGTCGTTATCCCGATCTGCTCATTCATCGAGCGGTTGGGCATTTAATAGATAATAACCCGCTTGAGCAATTCGCTTATAGTGACGAAGACATGAATCGGTTGGGCAAGCATTGCTCGTCCACTGAAAGACGAGCGGATGAAGCAACACGTGAAGTGGTATCTTGGCTTAAGTGTGAATACATGCAAGATAAATTAGGCCAAGTTTTTCGTGGCAAAATTTCTGCTGTTACCAGTTTTGGTATATTTGTCGAGCTTGATGATGTTTATGTTGAAGGCTTGGTGCACGTGACGTCTCTTAAAAATGATTATTATGCCTTTGATGCCGTAAAACATCGCCTTGTTGGTGAGCGGGGAGGCAATGTTTATCGTTTGGGCGATAAAATGACCGTTCTTGTTGCACGAGTTGATTTGGACGAGCGCAAAATTGACTTTGAATTGGCTGATGAAGGTGATTTAAATGACTGATGAGTATATTTATGGTGTGCATGCTGTTTCGGCATTGCTTTCCAATCGTCACCGAATCATAAAAGCCCTTTATATTACCCAAGATAGACTTGATAAGCGTATCCAGGATGTATTGGTTCTGGCAGAGCAGGCACAGGTTCAGGTTGAGCGTCTTTCTGCTCAAAAAATGGAACAACGATTCCCGGATTTCATTCATCAAGGTGTGGTTGCTTATGCTGCTAAATTGCCTGATTATGGTGAGCATGATTTGGGTCGATTATTGGAGTCGAGTAAAAAGCCCTGTTTGATTCTTATTCTTGATGGTGTGACCGATCCTCATAATTTAGGAGCCTGTTTACGAAGTGCTGATGCGGCAGGTGTCGATTTCGTTGTCATCCCTAAAGACAAAACAGCCAGTATCACCCCGGTTGTGAGTAAAGTGGCTTGTGGTGCTGCGGAGTCCGTGCCCCTTGTGCGGGTCACGAATCTAGTGCGTGCCATGGACATTTTAAAGCAACAAGGTGTTTGGATTTACGGGGCAGCGGGTGAGGCGGATAATCTGATCTACGGGTTAGATTGTAAAACATCTATCGCATTGGTTTTAGGTGCTGAAGGAGCAGGTATGCGGCGTTTAACGCGCGATGAATGTGATGGGCTATTCGCTCTGCCAATGTTGGGTACGGTGACCAGCTTGAACGTGTCAGTTGCAACAGGCGTGTGTCTTTATGAAGCGGTTAGACAACGCTCACAATAATACAGCAACGTCACTCGTTAAAAAATTGGTTAATCGTTTTGACCAGTCGAGTGATCAATTTTTCAATCTCTTCAAGGGTAATAATTAAGGGTGGAAGCAGCCTAATCACGGATTCTGCTGTGACATTAAGCAGCAATCCGTGTTCAATCCCTATTTTTTTTATGTCGTTTGCGGGTCTGTCTAACTCAATTCCCAGCATAAAGCCTTTGCCTCTTATACTGCAAATATGGGGATGATCGCCTAACGCTTTTTGTAATCTTTCTTTGAATAAAATGCTGTTTTTGGCCACTTGTTCGCATAATTGATCGCGCTCAATCACCTCTAATACAGTTAATGCAGTCGCGCAAGCCAGAGGATTGCCTCCGAATGTCGATCCATGATTGCCGGGTTTAAATAAATCACAGGCTCGCGCACTCATCAGGCAGGCTCCTATCGGCATGCCGTTACCTAAACCTTTTGCTGTTGTTAATACATCCGGCTTAATGTTTAAGTCCATGAAGGCAAATAGTTTTCCTGTACGCCCGTTACCTGTTTGAACTTCATCTAGAATAAATAACCAGTCTTTTTGTTTACACAGTGTAAACACTGCACGCAAATAAGTTTCATCGGCAATGATAATACCCCCTTCGCCTTGAATGGGTTCAATCATTACAGCCGTAATATCGTCACGGTTTTCAGCAATGGTGCGTATCGCTTCAATATCATTAAAGGGTGCGCGAATGAAGCCTGGCAAAAGCGGTTCAAAACCGGCCTGTACTTTACGCGATCCGGAGGCACTGAGAGTTGCCATGGTTCGACCATGAAAAGCGCCTTCCATGACGATAACAGAAGGGGTTTCAATACCTTT
>JAJZSG010000032.1 GCA_021849905.1 Pseudomonadota bacterium | reverse complement strand
TTTCAGGATAAGTTACTTATACTAACACTTAGTTACGACCACCCAGATTTCAAGCCTTTTGGAGTAAACCCATGTCAGTGGAGTCCTATTCGACTGCTGTTGCAAACCAATTGACACTACCCGAACCGCATCGACTCCCTCAGGGTTACTTTCGTTCCAAATTATTTGTCAGCGCCTCAACAACGAATCCCCTAGTCGCTGCCGCAAGCCCCTTATTATCCTTGCTAGAGCGCCTTTGCCTAAGCCCTACGCTCCCCCAAATTGACACTATTCGTAGTAATATAGAACACGAGTTGCTTGCTTTTCATAGCCGATTAGGCGGTCAACATTATGCTAATGAATTCACTCTAATTGCAAACTATTTAATCACCGCTACCGTTGATGAATTGTTGGGTAAAAACTATATGCGGCTTTTTGATGAGGCGCCTGAATTTAAAGCGTTTACTCCGATATCACCACAGGGCGCTGAACCCCAGCAGCTTTTTTTTGACATTATTGATTTTATAAAGCAACGAACCCATCAATATTTAGATATTATTGAACTCGCCTACTACTGCCTAATTGCAGGTTTTGAAGGTCAACACCATGTCCGAGCCGATGGACGACAACATCTTGATAATTTAATAGAAGAGCTTCACCAGCTGATTTCGCAGCATCGCGTGCATAAACCGCATCGACTGTTTAACGAACACACCCGTTTAGCGGTAGAACCTAAACACCGTAAACCCATGATTATTGCTACACTGGTTACAATGACAATAATCGCATCACTGTATACTGGTAGTCATTTTCTGCTTGAATACAAAGCGAAGACAATAGTGCCCAAACACACCGCAGGATTAACCAGCCAAAGACCTGCTCGTCAACATGGATAAGTAATGGATCAATCACTACGCGCGCTTTGTGATGCGCTAAAAAAAATCATCGGTCAATTAAAACAGCATCATCAACCCCTGTCTTTTTTACTGTTAACCGGCAAAACCCAACAAGGCAAAACGACCTTACTTCGTCAAAGCCATTACGAACACCTGCGGGTTGAGACTGCGCGTAGTGCGGATATTTTTTATAACAAAAATAGCCTTATTCTCGAACTGGGAGAAGCGTGGCTGAATCAAAGTCAAAATATACTGCAATACACACTCAAACAAATCAACAACTGTCACCGCACGATAAAGATCAGCGGGATTATCTTGTGTATTGATATCAATGAATTGTTTATCGATGAGCCGACACAATTAACACTAACCAGTAAAGCCCATGCACAATTTCTCGAGCGATTTGGATTAAGTTTGGGCTATCGAGTCGACTTAAGTGTGATGTTTACAAAAATGGACGTTTTAGCCGGATTCTGTGATTTTTTTCAACAGGACCATCCAAGCGAACTCAATAAACCCTTAGGCTTTTCACTCCAAGGCAACACTCAAACTATAAAATTGGCTGATGCATACAAAATCCAATTTGACCATTTTATCGAAGTGCTCGGGCAGCGTGTGATTGATAAAATACACCCCGTGCGCTCCAGTATAAAACGCACGCTGATTCGTGAATTTCCTTTGCAATTATCCTGCCTGCGTCCCGCCATTCAATCCTTCATACAACACGTATCAACACATCTATTTTGTCTTGATGCCCTTTATTTCACCAGCGCTGAACAAGGTGGGATCAGTCAGGACCGATTGAATAAAAAAATCAAACATGAATATGGATTAAGTTTACAAGTTGAATTTCCTCAATCAACCAATTATAAGGCTTACTTTATCGAAGGCGCCTTGCAAGCTTTTCACGAAAAAACCAAACAACACATCCCGCAGATTGATGCGACATCACAACGATGGTTTATGAACGCACTAATGGGTGTAGCCGGGTTATCATTTATCTGGATTGGACATCACTATTTAAATTCATCTCATAAACTGGATGAAACCAGTAATGAACTATTTAACTATAATATGTTAGCCAGTCAGCAAGACAAGAACACCGAAGCAATGTACCACTTGATGAGGGCGTCTTTATCTATTGAAGATATTGCAAGCAACAGCCTATCATCACCCGTCATTCAAGCATTAAAAACACAATTAAGTCTCGATACACAACAACAGGTGAATGATTTTTTTATACATGAACTTTTAAATGAGTTGGAAACGACCATAGATGATAATCGACAGCCTCCATCCGCTCGATATCATGCGTTAAAAATTTATTTAATGCTGGGGAACTCAAGACAATACGCTCCAAATGATGTTGAAGCATGGTTTAATCAGCGTTGGGGAAAATTAGATCCCAATGATATATCCAAAAAAATGGCCTTGTTAAAACACCGGCTACAACAACCCTTGCAACCCATGCCAATCAACACAAAAATAATCAGTGATGCACGAAATTATTTAAATGCACTACCCACAAATTATTTATACTATGCGCTCGCTAAAGAATCATTTTCTCAACAAACCCAATCTTTAAACATAGAAGGGTTTATACTAGCTAATAATCAGGTCCCCACCTATTTAACAAAAACTGATTTTCATCACGTGATTGCCAGCTTGCCAAAAATATCCGCCAAACTGCAAGCCGAAAACTGGATTATGGAAAGACAAGATTTAAGTCATTTAGAACAAACGCTTCAACAAGCCTATTGTCATGAGTATGTCGCCTGGTGGCAGAATTTTATGCGTCACTCAAGCCCAATGCATGCCGAAAATTATCAGAAAGCTCGAGAATTAGCTCAAGCCTTATCCAATTCACAAGCAATAGCTAAACTGGTCAACCTGATTCAAGACCAGTTGAGCCCTGAATCAGGTGACACGTTATTCAATCAAGAGATTGCAAGTAAATTTACAGAACTCAGCTTAATTAGTCACTCGACTATTCACAATTTAACCATCACATTGAAAGAATTGGAGCGATTTCTAACCAGTCTATCTATTGTCAATGATGACGGTAAAACAGCATTTACGATAACTAAAGCACGCTTTCAAGGCGATACATTAAATAATCCCTTATCATCGCTTTATGGTTACGGCCTACAACTTCCAGAACCTGTTTCAACGTGGGCCAAACAAATTGCAGATGACACCTGGTTTAATTTAATCAGCGACAGTAAACGCTATATCAATCAACAATGGAAACAAACCGTTTTGCAAGATTATCAAGACACCATTGCCAAACGATATCCTTTTGACGCGTCAGCAACACAAGACATTGCCATCAGTGATTTTGATCGTTTTTTTGCAAACCGTGGCGTACTGAATCATTTTATTGAAAACTATATCAAACCCTTTTTAGACGTTTCACAACCTCAATGGACACTAAAAGACGTGAACCACTATGTATTGCCCATTTCATCCGATGTTTTGAATGAACTCATTCGCGCCAACATTGTAACCAATATGTTTTTTCCTGATCAAAGCTCAACCAGTAAGATTGAATTTAGTTTACAAAAAATCAATCTGGATCCAGTTGTCAACAGTTTATCGTTATCTATTGGCGAGCACTCACTCAAAGATAATCAAAACAGCGATTCGTTTGCCCATTTCTTTTGGCCCCAGTCCAATGCCAGGCTCTCATTAAACTCCATAGAAGGCGACCATTTTGAGATTGAAGAATCTGGGCCTTGGGCATTTTTTAAAATACTTCAAAAAGTGAACGTTCTTGTAGATGAGCAAGACCCGGCTAGTTTACAAATACTATTTGAAATTAATGGCAATTCTGGTCGATATCTGTTGAAAACACACAATGAAGTTAATCCGTTTATGCCAGGCGTTCTAAGTGGCTTCGCATTACCTGAACGCATTGTTTAATATGATACTTAATCCTTTTAATAAAAACATAGCTCTACTACTAGGACTCTGTTTTATCTACATGATGTTGTTTTACTTCATAACAAACTATCAATTAAAACTGGACTATTATTCTTTTTATTATGCAGCTCAGGCGCTTTTAAATGGCGACAATCCTTATGAAGTCTTAATCGCTAAAAATTTGTCAACACTGCCTAAAATACCTGTCAATCTAAATCCACCCATTGTATTAGCACTCTTTACGCCACTATCCGAGCTCAATGTCTATTTAAGTATTAGCTTTTGGTTTTTCAGCTCGATAATCATGGGGCTTATGTCAATGATATTGGCATGCCGCTTACTCTTTTCGAGCTCCTTTTTAAAAAAACATCGATTGAGCTTTTGCCTTGTATATCTCGCGCTATTTTCAACGCTGATGAATGCATGGATTGTGCAGATTGCTGCTGTTCTTGGATTAGGTATTATTGGCGGGTATTATTTATATCAACAAGGTCGTTATAAACTGGCTGCCATAGTCTGGGGAATCATTATTGCGCTTAAAATATTTCCCGGATTGCTATTTTTTTATGTACTAAGACACAAACACTATAAAATGCTTGGCATAATGGCGATGACTGTTTGTGTCATGTGGTTGATTCCAATCGCCGCATTTGGAATGGATGCCTATAGAAACTATTTGACTATGTTACCCAGAGTCCTTTGGTACGGAAATAGTTGGAATGCATCCATATACGGCTTTTTTTTTCGCTTGTTGGTCGATGTTCATCATCCAGATAACATTATACTTGTTCAATGCCTTACCGGATTAATATGTATAGGCTGTATTGGATGGTACTTGAAAAAAATATACTCTATCAAACTAGCTGATAATAAAAATCATCAATCGTTTTGCTTGACCGTAGTGGTGATGCTTCTGATAAGCCCTCTGGGATGGATGTATTATTTTTCTATTCTTTTGATTCCTATTTTAGTTACTTGGTCTCAAATTACATTGACAGAGACATCAAAAAGCCGAATTATACTGTGGTTGTTTTGTGTATTTCTTTTAAATTTTCCAGTCGATTGCATTCAAACTCAAATGGTCAAAACGCTTGATAAAGTCACCATTTGTTCATTTTATTTTTATGGTCTTTTGTTATTAAACTATCTTGTATCAACGATAAATATAACGAAAGCAGCTACTCATAACGATGATTTCGAAGGCAGCCCAAGTCATGACTTGATTTTACCCATCGGTGTTATTCTGGGATTTGGCATTTTACTTCTGAGTATGAGTTTTATTTGGCGAATTATGTCAACAACCCCAATCTAAAGATGGCTAGTATGCGGACCGACTAAAAGGCGGTAAACTCTTTGCATTAGGATCTCGCGAGTAGGTATCCAATAACTCATTAACAAATTGATCAATCACACTCAAACGCCCTTCGTCTTCGATTAAACCCAAGTCTTCTTTTAAGAGATTCAAACGCTCATTAATTTCTTTAGTTACCGAACCACTGGGAAATAAGGATGCCAAAAAACGCCGGGCTTCAGAAGGACCTATGTGACGATATAGCTGATTCCTAACACTGGCATCTGCAGGGGTCGTGCTAAAAGCCCATAGCTCAATTGGTCCTAATGTTAAGGTTAAAAGCTGAACACTAATACCTGATTTAATCGCAAACTGCGCAAGAAAAGTAGCTCCGCCTTCACGAGGTCCATGTACACGATTTCTTAGCGCCACTTTTGCTGTTTCAGATAAACCAAATATTGTACTGGTTTTTTCAATAGCTTGAGAAGGGCCTGCATCCATCACATAAATAGCCGTAGCAAAATCAACCATAATCGGATCAAAGTCATCGATCGATTGAGAAAGCAGCGAGATCTGCACGTTCCATTTTCGTCCCTCACGCATATCAATTATTACTTGATCACGAACAGCCACTGATTTTGCTGTTCGATGAAACTCATCATAAACAATACGTTTGGGATCATCGCGAATTTCTCTAACCCTATCTTTATGATACAGCTTATACTGCTCAGGAACCCTGACCATGCTCTCTTCAGTCAAATAATAATGACGGGCAAGCACATACCGAGCAAGCATATACATCACAGCGGTTTGTCTATCCGCAGCATCTCCGCCACTGGTCGCAACCTCATCCAAATCCAAAGACACGACCCGTGCATCACCTATATCAAATGCCGTCACTCTGGATAAAATAGGGTATTCTCTAACGGCACCCGATATCATTCTTGAAAATGAATTAATCAAAGATTCACCGGTGGGTGCTGTTACTTTTTCGTATAAATCTTCAATCGAGGAAGACCGACAAATTGAAGCCGCATCCGCAAGCAAAGGCATTGCATAACGCTGTGCAAGTAATGCTTCGTGAATAAAACCTGCTGAATACAGTGAATCCGTAACTTCCCACCACGTTGATTTTGAATCACGAACAAAACCAATTTCTTCAAGTATACTATCAATAAGCTCTTCAACACCCGGATCATAGGGTGTGGGCTTGCTGTCGTCTGCAAGACTTTTATACAATTCATCCACAACCATACCAGCAAGATCAGGCATACCATCATAGGGTTTACTCGCACCCAGCGGTGTGGTTAATAATGTCAAGAAATTCACTAAAAAAGAACGCTCAGATGCGGTTGGATAACGACAACCCAATTGGGTATCAAAAGGGTTTATTGAATACTCAGGAACCATTCTTAATCGATGATAAGCAACCAAATGGCGACTGGCAGCAGGTAATGCTTCTTTTAATAATGAAATCAAACCACTACTTGACGGTCCAATATCGATAATAGCAATTCGAGGCAATCGAGACAAACCTGCCGACAAACAAAGTGCTAAATTTTGTGCACTTGATAAAACAGACTTACCTGAACCCGGTCTTGCATAAACAAGATCAATCCATGTTGTCTGTTGACTTGAACCAGGCTGAAAAGGCCATACCTTTCCATCCGGTGAACGGAACAATAATGCACCTGTTTTCCAAGGTGAAGCCGGTCTTGTAATCGGTAACATCGATAAAACATCTGACAAAGGAGCAACAGAAGGGACAGCAGGACTTGCTGTTGTGGTTGCTAACATAGTCGCTGCAAATCCAGCAAAAGGATCACCACAAATCTCTGAAACATCAGTAGAGCCCCAACCTTGAATCGCTTTAACCAATTCAGAACTTCGACGACGTAACAGTGCATCTTCGCCTTCAGCCGCCCAAGTAGATGCAACAACACGCAGCCTTACAACAGACTCATCTGTATTCACATGGACATATTTTAACAAATTAACCGAATCACTAATTAATCGATTATTGACTGAAGAAAAACTTAAAATTGACGCTAAAAGACCTTTAAGCTTTATCGTATTTAATCCCTCACTCTCTAATAAAAATGAAATTCTCCAAGGAACCTGTGTGGGTAAAATACGCGAAAATAAGGTTATAAATGGCTTAATATCCTTAGGAAATAAATCGATATACGCCGATGAATAAATTTTATCTCCCACTAACACCGTTCGTCTATCCAATACATCAGCGTCACGAGGAATAACTTGTTTAGACAAAGACGGCCACATAATATCAGACACATCCCCTTCAAAATTGTTAATTTCTCGAACAGGAATCATGTCACCCGGTAAGGTCGCTTTCCAATCATCCGCAGTAAAATCAGGATCAGCTGTCATTCGTATGGCGTGAACTGCATCGTGAACCTCTAACAACGATGCAACTAAGTTCAACGCGTCCATATCGTTTAATATCGATCTAACATAAGCGCTATGCGTATCACGCAGCTCAGGAACAGCGGCATAAATGGTTTGAGAATTTTTAAACGGAGGAGCTTTGTTGTCTCTAATCATTTTTAATTTGGCTTTATTTGCAGCTTTCAACTGATCAGCTGGCAAATTAAACGGTCTGGTCATTAAAACAAAATAAACACGCTCTTCAGCGCAATACTGTGATAAAAAGTCAACTCGTTCGTTAAATAAGTCTTCGAGATTGAGCCCGAGCCGCTGTTGCGTTGCCACAGCAGGCGCAAAGGTATCTCGAATCAATTTTTTAATATTTTGTTTGTCATGACTAAAATAGACTTGTAATGCATGTCCAGGGCGACCCATTGCTGGCTGAAAGGCATTAGTCAACCCCTCGACCAAACGTGAAAACTCTTCGACACCAGCAAGCCCCGTGATGCCTTCAATTTCCAAAATAGATAGCAAGGAACCATCATGATTAACCAAAACTGTTGAGCTGTCTGCTGTTTCAAGCTCGCAATACGATTCCGTTGTTTGTTTTAACGCTGTACTCAACCAAGCAAAAAAAACATCAACGCTTTCAAAAAAAGATTCGACCCATACGCTCATTCCTTGGTCCTCATGTGTGAGTTCGTTACTGTTGTGAGGTCATGTCTGTTTCGTCATGTCTTCCAGAGCTGAAGCCGCCCAACTTTCTATTTGTTTACGAAATTTTGCCCTAGATGGGAGCAACCTAATATCTTTAACCACGTCTAAGGCATAATCATCCGAGATATGACCCGAATCAATCAATAAATGCCCCAAGATTGCAGGGTCACTTGTTCCCTCACCATATTTATCTTCTATGACTTGAGATCGAGATTTAAAGCTCCGATAAATCGTCTGAGCACTATTTTTATAGCCTGTATCATTGGTAATGGCACAAAATAAGACATGACAAAGACTATTTAATTCAGGTTGTGAAATTTCAGGTAAATAAATCAATGTTCCACCACCATATCCACCAACCCCCACAGATTCCATAAAAAAACATTGAGAACAAAAACAACATGCAGTGACTAAATTATCCAATTTATTATTATTATAATTGCCATCCAAATTAACAACATCTTGATAAATATTGGCTTGAAAACCACAAAATCGGCACATATAATTATCGCGTTGCAACACGCGATTCTCAAAAGGCTTGAAGCGCTCATCTGCTTTTCTAGCAGAATAAAGCCGCCAGGCACTTGGACTCGCCATCAATTTTAATTCGAGCGATTTCTGATTAACCATTCGTTAAACCTACCAACGGTTCGCAAAGGTTTTATAGCAACCTTTGCGAAGAGGATCTAACTAGCTAGTCGTAAACACAGTACCTGTAGGTCCGCCAACCGAACCCGCACTACCGAATATTGTTTCGCCAGCAACACTTAATATTGAAGGTAAAAATATCAAGGCAGCTGCTACAAAAAGCAATCCAATTGGCTGACCGACTGGAACTTGAGCTGGATTATCTTTGTGCGCTTTAAATTTAATAATAGAACCAACAGCAAAACCCATACCACCTAAATAGGCCGCTGCGGTGACGAGTTTGGTCACCTGACCAAAAGACGAGGTTATCGCATCCGCCATACCACCTATCGTTAAGGCTGAGACATCACCGGCAGCAATAACAAAAACAAGCCCCATCAATTTGACTGCTGTGTCTCGTCTAACATTAAATTTAGATTTCAATTTAATCACACTTCCCCCTCATTAATATAAAAAAACTAAACACCAAAGAGTGTAGCATTGATTACTTGCAATGTACCGATGATATTCATGGCCAAAATACCACCAAAAACATGCATGAGTCCTTGCCCTGTTCCTCCAGGAGGCTGTCCCGTCGAGGCAGCGCGAGCAACGAGTACCCAACCTCTAACAAAAGCAATCACACCAATAACTTGTATAAACAAAGCGAGTGTGGCACCAAAATCACTCGTAGTCCCGAACAAGGCCATCATCGCCGTACCACCGGTCGTCACTGGCGTGTAAGCCAAAACCTGCGAGTACCCAAAGGTACTGTTCATGAGCACTTGAAAACCTGTCGGGAAGTATATAAACATCCCAGCAACAAACATGTATATTAACGGATCTTTTACAGTTGAATTAGCTGAATGGTGAGATTTTGCTTCACCTAGAGCTTTTAAACTATACAATGCTTTTACAGCAAATGAAATACCTATTAAATAAGCTGTACCCGTAACAAGCTGCTCTACAGATATTAACGATGTATAGATGTTAGTAAACGAAATAGTATCAATCAGATTCGTCGCATCACTCATGGCAAACCTCAACTATCCTCTTGACTAAATCGTATAACCTGGCCTGAGCTTGTTAAAACCCGTCCTTGACGAGCATCTATAAGCTTGACAATACCTAACCCTGCAATAGGTGTTCCTTCTCTGACAGTCAGGGTTGCTCCGTTAGACGCAATCAGCCATGCACGTCCAGGAATTGCAGCCTGAATGTAGTATTTTAAATGAATTGGAGTCACATGGTTGACTATCACTCGAGGCATGTGTGCTTTTTTCCATGCTACTTCCAAATTTCTTAATCGTTCGAGTTCGCGAGCATGCTCTTCCGCTTTACTCGTAAATTGAGATATCACCTGGTTCAACTCTGTTATTTTTTTCATCATATCATCAATACTTTTATTGACTGAGTCTAGTTGGTTGTTTGTTGAAGCAATATCAGAGCGCATATTCCGTTGATTTAGCTCTAACGATGTTAGTTTTTGACTTAATTTATCTTCCGATGAACTGGAAACGGGAGCTTGCATAATAACTGGAGAGACCGAGGTTGGTTGTATAGGCGTCGGAATGGGATTTTGTTGAAGGGTGCTTACGTTCGTTACACTTGTCATCACAGACTGTTTTTTATCAGTTGAGAATAGCGATTTTATAAACGGATAAACAATGATTATTAAAACCAGAATAGATATCACGATCAGCGCATTTCGCCACATGATTTTATTTGCCGCAAATCCTGCTTTTGCTTGCAACTTTTCAGCCGACTTCTCTTGAGAAACATCATCAGGACTTTGATTGTAATCCAAGGGTTCTGCCCCAACAGCATCTAAATCAGCAAACTGGTATTCATCATTATACTTATCGTTGTCCGCCATATCTTAATCCGTTTTTTACGAAGTTACTTTTAAGTCCTGAGTAAACAGAACGCCTACACCGGTACCAGAATACAATTGAATTGTGGTTGGTCGATTCATATTTTGAGATGCGACTTTACCCCATGCCTTACCTACCGTAGCTAAACCAATCACCGCGTTTTCTAATGTCGAGCGACCAATACCGTTCTGAACGGTTGTATCGGTTGTACCACCCGTTCCTCCAATAGTTATTGTTGTATTTGCCGATTGAAACGCATTACCAAACCCTTCAATAAAGGTTGAGGCAAATAATGCACCATAGCGCGATAGATAGTGATGATTGACTTGGCTGGCTAAAGCGGTTCTTGCCGTATTTGGATCAACGGCATACGCATTTATTGAAACCGTTTTATTTTCTCCCGGGATAGATAATGTATTAAAGGTCAAAATTAACTTATCCGCATTAGCAGGAAGACGGAAGCTGCCAATTAGTTTTGATCCTTTTAAACGTCCAGAAACAATCGTTGCAAGAATAGGTCCCGGTTCATCGGTATTGACTGAGGTGTCTATAACAGCAAATAAGATATCACCCGTTTTAACCACGATTAGACTGTTAGAATCTTGGGTTGACGTTATTTTCTTATGTCCTCCTTGAAAACCGGGGTTAACTGTTGAATGACCCATAAAATCCTCTGTTTTAACTGCCCCAGCTTTTGCAGATCCAGCTATGTATGCTTGTTGTGGAGACAATTTCCAACCTTGTAGGGATTGATTCGCAGCAGCGAGCATAACGGCCTGACGCTGTTGTATCTTCTGTTGAAATCGTTGCGCTGCAACCTGTTTTTCTTGCTGAGTGCGAATATCATTTAAATGTTTCGTCGCCGCTTCTTGTGCCGCAAGAGCCGACGTAGTGCCCTTAGTCTCGGTCAAAGACGGAATGGTAGTAGGCGATGGGGTTTGAGGCGACAACGGTGATATGGTGTCAAGTCCTGCTACGTTTGAAAAGCCTGCATCACTTAAAGCCTGATTAGAGTAACCTGCATTTTTGAGCTCATCGCTATCAAATCCAGCATTTTTCAAATCCGTGGCTGAAAACCCGGCTTTACGCAAATCAGCCGCACCAAAGCCCGCTGATTTTAGCGCTTTGGCGCTAAAACCTGCTGATTTAAGATCAGCCGCACTAAAGCCTGCTGCCTTAAGTTGTTTCGCACTAAAGCCTGCCGTTTTTAATTGCGCAGCACTAAACCCTACTTTTTGTAAATCAGTGGCATTAAATCCTGCATCTTTAAGTTGTTGAACATTAAACCCCGCATTTTTCAAATCACTTGCTGTCCAGCCTGATGCTCGCAACTCTTTAGCAGAATATCCTGCATCTTTCAGCTGAGCCAGACTAAACCCTGCATTTTTAAGATCTGCTGCGGTAAACCCTGCATTTTTTAAATCTGCAGCGCTAAAGCCTGCATTCATTAACGCTTTAGCAGAGCATCCCAGTGTTGACTCAATTGTTGCAGCAGATACGCCCAGATTATGAGCCGCTTTAAGTGAAGCCAGACTACAATCAGCAGTGCGGCCTGCTGCAATGACCGCTGTAGGACTAAGTCCCGCTTGGATTAAATCTTGTGGGCTAAATCCTGCTTTTAACAATTCGTCTGGTGTGAACCCTGCGTCAGAAAGCGACTTAGCATCAAAACCAGCTTTTTTAAGTGCATCGGCAGAGCACCCATTCACATCGTGAATCTGCTTAGCCGTAATGCCTTGAGCTAACAAAACTTTTAATTTCCCAGCATCGCATCCCGCTTTTTTAATAGCGGCATCCGATGCGCCATTAGACAGTTGCCTTGTACCAACTGCAGGCAAAGCATTAACCTCTGCAGGTGTAAAGCCTGCATTCAGCAAATCATCGTTATTAAAGTTTGCTTGATGAAGAGCCTGCAAACTACAATTAGCATATTTATGAATTAAATTTGCACTAACTCCGGCCAATCGTTCTCGCTTCAATGCCTCAACACTACAACCAGCCTTTTTAATATCATCTGGGGTTAAACCAAACGGAAGAACCGCTTCAGCGGCCTTAATCTGTCCCGCTGTAAATCCAGCCTTAGCTAAATCATCGCCATTGAAACCTGCATTTAATAATGCTCTGGCATCATAACCCGCCTGCTTTAATTCTGATGGACTAAACCCTGCATTTTTAAGGTCTGCCGCAGTAAACCCTGCATTTTTTAAGTTTTCAGCGCTAAACCCAGCTGCTTTCAAATTAGCGGCACTACAACCACTAATACGGCGAATGGCTGCAGCAGACACACCAGCTGCTCGAAGTTTATTTAACCCGGCAACTGAACAGCCTGCATTTCTTACATCCTCAGCCGTAAAACCATCGGGCAAGCCATCAGCACGCGCAATATCACGCTCAGAAAAACCGGCACCTTTTAATTCACCATCACTAAATCCGGCATCTTTCATCTGTTGCGCCGTAAATCCAACGCCTTTCTCATCGCAAGCAACATAACCACAGAGTCTAAGACGTTCGGCACTAAAACCTGCATCTTTAAGTTGTACAATATCAAATCCAGCTGATTTAAGTTCCGCACATGAACAGACAGGCTCTAGTTGGGCAACTTTATAACCCCCTTTCTTCAATTGTTCACAACCGCAAACCGATTTTAAGTCACTTAAGGCAGCTCCCAGAACAATTGCATTATTTAAGGCACTGCCACTGCAATTTGCATCTTTTAGTGACTGTATCCAAGCATTTTTTGTGCCTGCACTGGATTCCAAAATAGATAATCCTGAAAAATCAACACCACCTTCACCGGGTTTTTGGCCAATTATTTGAACACCCTGACCAAAAGCTTGAGTCCGAATAATGGTTGGAATTGAACTCAACCCTTTTTGACGCGCTTGCTGGGCTTGTTGGATATTTTGAGTTTCTTGTAATGCAGCATATTGTGCTGTTTGATTGGACGACCCCGGTATAGATCGGATATTTACAGGACCACTTCCCACACTCCCAGACAATACTGCGCTCTCAGTCGAGGAACTAAACTTAACATATCCGATAATGACGGACACCACAAGCAAGAGCACTGTGAATAATATAACGACTCTTGACCGTGTATTGGAAAATAACGACTTAAGATTATCTTTTTTTCCTGCCATATTGTTATAACCCTTCTACCTTGAGTTGCATGACCTTGCCGTGCCAGGAAACGAGTAATACAGGCGATTTTTGCATTTCGTAAGCATGCATCCCATCCGCACTTGTCATACTTCCAATCCAACCAGGCGATAATATCGTAAGATTTGTGCGTACAAACATTTTTCCATTTAACAACCAAGCTCTGGCATCGCCTCCTGAAACCGTTAATCTTGAGCTTCCAGCAGGTGGTACACCATCCAAAACGTGCAACAAAACATCACTTGCTGAGGGGGGCAACCCGCTATCCATTGTCATGGTCTTCGCATTAGGACCATAGCCTTGAACACGTAAATCCACTCGATAATCCACAGCTTTTTGCCCTGGAATTAAAGTCAGCATCACGGGCGTATTTAATCCAACCAATCTAACAGCCAGATTACCATAGGTATACAGCTTACTCGCTTGAATCATCAATGTGTTACTGGTCTTATCCCACTGAATATTGAATGCAGCAGGATCACCTAAATCATAGGCACTAATTGGCCAAGGCGCGCCTGTTGAATCGAGAAAGACTAAAGATGAAACAAACCCCTGAGACAAACGAATAACTGGAGGGGTCGACCCGGGTGATAAATTTACAAATTGTGAGGTTGCCGTTGGCTTAGGCGGTGTTCCAACTGTTGAAGCTTTTGCATATTCATTTGTTTGATAGGTTTGTTTTAAACGAAGAACTTGCTCCGGTGTCATGGGAAATAATTGGTCTTCAACCTCATCAAAAGCCAATCCATCAATCGTCTCTTTTTCTGATGTAGAAGGAATATTTCCTGCAGGATTGGATGCTATTTGCGTATTTTCTTTTTGTATGGGATTAACAACGGGTTTTGATTGGCTTGACGCTCTACTCGCCTCTTTTGCTGGAGCCATTCTTTTTTGTAAAAGTCGCAATTGCTCCAATGCCTGCTGAGAGGAGTTGGTGCTTTCGGTGCAAAAAACGGGCGCGTCATAAAACATAACTACGAATATAATACAAACAAACGTTGAAGAATAACGAATGCCCATTAATTACCCCCACCATCAGCAGGCCCTACAACAAATTGAGCAATACCAATACCTCGTGGTGAGTTAAGGGTCGATTCTCGAGTAATTAACATGGTTACCACATTATTTTGCTGCGTGAACTCACTAGCACTTTGATATGTCACTAACAAAGGCATTTGCACCCGCCAAGCAAAACTGCCATTTAATACACCTTTTTGTAAAATGACAGGCGCTCTGGTAGCCACGGCAGAAACAATTAATTTTTTTGCTTTAACAGCATCTAAATTATTAGATTGTTTTAAGGCATTTAAAAATTGATCCCAGCCCTGCGGCGTAAAGAAACCCGAAGAGGCCTGCAACTCGGTACGATAATTAACAAAATTATAAGAAAATGCAGCGATTGCCGCCTGATTTGCCCATTGTAAAACAGCTGAATCAGATTGATTGGGTTCGTTTAAAGCAAATAATGGAGTAATTCGACCACTAATGCTTGTCGCAAAATATCGAGGTGCGGGAGGATGTGTAACGATATAAAGTAATATTGATGCCAACACAAAATTTCCAATGACAGAAAGCAACAAGATAACCGTCATTTTTCGTTGACCATCACGATAAAAATTATTTCTTAGCGTAACAGCAGTCAATGCATCTTCAGACATGGCATTCTCTCATTTCGGAATAGATTTAATTGTCGTGTCAGCGACTTGTTCATCAGCAAGCAAGGGATAGGCCGAATAATTTGGATCATCCATATCAGTCAATTGCACAGGTGGTGTCACACCGCTTGTGGCATAATAATTACGATCAGGCTGAATAAAATAAACATAATGTATGCCGATGCTCAACAGAACGCTTAACGTAATCGATGCAATCAACGCATTGCAAGTTTTACGAAACGTCATAACGTAGAATCGCTTTGAGTGTTTGACTAAGTTCCAGACCTCTCGACTCAAAATAGTGTCTCCATCTTATACAATTGCTCGTCGAAATGTGATTTCAATTCTCGAATTTAACGAATCATCATCATGTTTTATGAACGCACTTATAGGTTTATCACTGCCTAAGCCTTGTGTAAAGATAAATCGACTTTCAATGCCCTGTGACCATAAATAATCAGCAACACCTCTAGCTCGAGCTAGGGTCAATGCATGCTCACGTCGGGTTGAGATATGCTTGAAACTATATGCATAGACACTAACAGTGACCTTGCGAAACTGCTGTAAATAACAGATCACTTCGTTTAACAGTTTATAAGAATTCCAGGTCAACTGAGGAGAGTGTGTTGCAAATAATAGGTTAGATGGGATGCTTATCAGGTAGTCCTGCCCCATGGTGACAACCTGCGCACCGTCTTTATTCAGGTTATTTTGAAGTACCATAATGGCCGCATCTGATGCACCATCAACATGTGTCGGCAATCGACTCAAGTCGTCCATCGAAGGTAAGGTCTCATGCTGGCAGCCCAACAATAACAATAAAGCCAATAAACCGGCAAACCGTATTGGTTTTTGAAAACAGCAATGGTGAATTCGTCTCAAACTAATTCCTTGCCATAAAAACAACGTAGGTCATAGTTAGAATAAAAGCATACAACGCGTTACGTTACAAGACGTCATAATAAAAATAACCGTATCTCCCCAGCACGTCATCCTGAAAGCGGCGTAGTCGCTTGAAGGATCTCCTGAATGTGGCACCGCATTCAATTTTTTAAAAAGTCTTGCAAAATTATTTGGTTATGATCAAATA
>JAJZSG010000160.1 GCA_021849905.1 Pseudomonadota bacterium | reverse complement strand
AAACCGTGTCAATAGGGATTTTTAAATATTTTGTGTTTTTTTTAAAAATTCCGCTTGCTTACGCGCGCGGCTCGGGTTAGTCCGAGCTCCCTGACAGGCACTTACCCGGCGATTGTGACAGGATACACTTAATGTTATCTTAATAAATTTATGTTACAATAGTTTGCAATTAGATCCAAAAGAGACCGCATGATACCTATCAGTCTAGCCTGTCAATTCATATCTGATTATGACCTATTGTCTGACAATGAGCGCGCTGAATTTGAAGACACGTGGGTTGGAGATCTCCTTGACGTCACCTTAAGCCGATTAGAAACACAAAGAGAAAATCAATATTTTTTCAACTGGTTATCACCTAAAACATTACCTCCATCAACCATTGAAGCGGCAAAAAATGAGTTAATACCTCGTATTAGTGACTCAAAAGAATACCAATCACTGATTCAAAAAATTAATGCCAAGAAAAAACATATCGAGTTTCAGGGTGAATTAAACGCCAAGCGTGAAGCGCTTTTAACAAGTCGTTATTTTATTGATTTAAAAAGAGTTTGTGACAAACACATCAATATCCTCTCGCTAGATAATTTTAACAAAATACAAGCAGATCATCTTGCAAAAAATCAACTCTTGATTGATTTTTCACTAAATGCCTGGTTTTTATCGTATAAAAGCGCGCTGGTAAAGTATATCGAGACCAATCTTGCCTTGATCGATGGCATAGACTCCTTGAATGAGCAAGCGAGCTTACCGGTCGATACCACTCATTCGTTATCCAAACTCTTCGTCAATAGTATCGGCCAAGAAAACACCGATTTATTTATTAATTTTTTAAATAACGTTGCCGATGCGCATGGCTTTATTCAAGCCACCGGTTTTTCTACACAAAATGAAAACTCGTATTTAGGGTGGCTGGATATTTACAATTACAAACGGGCAACCCCTTTTGTTGCAGAAGCAAAATATACGCTATACAAGTTTCTAAAACCGTTTAAGCCGCTTTTTGACGAGTATTACGACATCACGCATAAAGAGCACAATCTTATCCGACAAATCATCAGAACCTTGATGCCCATGCTTGTAATATCTACCGCAATTGTTTGTGTTTCTTTAGTATTACCACCTGCTGTCGTCTCAGAAATCGCGTTTATGCTTATTCTGGTTCCCACCCTATACATAGGTCTTGTGCTTGCAACAAGTTATGTGGTGGCTAAAGACACCATGTATCACAAAGCAAGACAATATTATTACGGAGGCCAATTTAACATCCCTGAGTTTCAAATCAACCCAAGAATGGAAGCCGGTTTTGAAACGGCAGAAAAAGCGACCTTGATTCGAAATTTTTACGTTAACGCGCTTCAGTCTTGTTATGAAAAAGAAGCACAATACCGAGCTAGACCGGAAGGAACGTTACGTGAAAGCGATATCGTAGCGAGACAAAACAATGCGCTTAGAATCGGGACCCTACAGCTGGAATGGTATGATATACACAGCAATGCTCAATTAGGCTGCGATAAAATTACAGCCATTACGCTCAATCGGCTGAAACTGGATCAACAACAGGAATGTTTAACGATTGTAAATGAATTACAATATGAACAAGACGCACTAAATCGCTTAGCTGACCATATTGTCGACGAACTTAGTGATTCATTAAAACAAGACGCACCGCGTACAGCTATGCCGGTTATTGCTAATAATCAACAACATTGCTTTTTTTCATCATCTTTTCAACATCGAAAAACGTTAAATGAACTGCATGAACTAAGCAACCAGTTTAGCCCCTAAATGCATAATTTAATCCACCTCAGTTCATCGTTTCTTAAACTCTATCCGAGCCACGACCATCAGGGAATGGAATAGTTTGAAATTTTCCACTCTCTGATGGTCATGGCTCAGATGCTTCGGAAACAATCACTAAAACCATTTAATCATTAGCATCCATTAAATTGACCCATACTGGCGCATGGTCAGAGGGTCGTTCCAGTTTTCGAGGGGCTTTATCAATATGACTTGATACACAGTGTGACTTTAATTCATCACTCAATAAAATATGATCAATACGCAATCCTCGATTTCGCCTAAAACCAGCCGCCCGATAATCCCACCAACTAAAGAGCTTCTCATCTTGTGGAAATAGTCGAAAACTATCGTTTAAGCCTAAAGCTAATATATCGGCAAAGCATTGCCGCTCAGCAGGACTCACTAAAATACACCCCTGCCATTCATCAGGATCATGCACATCACGATCATCTGGTGCAATATTAAAATCACCAACCACCGCAAGACGAGGAAACTCAGCTAATTGCTGTTTAATAAAAGCAGAAACGTGTTTCAACCAGTCTAATTTATAAAGATATTTGTCAGTCCCCACTTCCGCACCATTAGGAACATACAGATTGATTAACCGAATATCACCAATCGTGGCGGCCAGTATACGCCGCTGTGGATCAACAAAACCAGGCACATCCGTAACAACCGCATCTATTGGTTGGCGACTGATAATCGCCACACCGTTGTATGTTTTTTGTCCTGAAAAAACCACATGAAACCCTTGTGCTTTAAAGGCGTCAAGCGGGAATTGATCATCGGTCAGTTTCGTTTCTTGTAGCGCTAACATATCAACTTCGGTTAACGCCAACCAGTCTAAAACCTGGGGAAGGCGAACTTTTAACGAATTAACATTCCAACTGGCCAACTTAAACACAAAATTTTCCCTGATATTCGATTGATAAAGGGGCATGATCTGAAAATTGGGTTTCACGATAAATATCAACCTGCGTCACATGATCGATTAAGCCCGGTGTAATCACCTGATAATCAATGCGCCAACCCACATTTTTATCCCAGGACTTGTTCCGATAAGACCACCAGGTATATTGTTCCTCTTGCTGATTTCGTACACGAAACGCATCAATAAAACCTAATGGGCCAAACAGCTCATCAAGCCAGGCACGTTCTTCGGGAAGAAAACCTGAGTTTTTTTGATTGGCTCGCCAATTTTTTAGATCAATATTTTTATGCGCAATATTATAATCACCACAAATAATGAGCTCACGACAGATCGGA
>JAJZSG010000159.1 GCA_021849905.1 Pseudomonadota bacterium | reverse complement strand
ACCTTAGCAATCCAATATCGAAATAATTCCGCTTGCTTACGCGCGCAGCTCGGATTAGTCCGAGCTGCGTGACAGGCACTTACCCGGCGATTGTGACAGGATACACATAATCAGTTTAATTTAAAGGCACTCGTGATCTTGCCCTGGTTTTTACCCCTAAAGAGGTCATTTTTACATGCTGATTAACATATCCATACAATTAAACAAACCAATATCTTCACCATCACCTAATAATAGATTATCTATGTCTAAACGCTCTGCGTTCCAAGCTTGTGTTGCAGGGGTTTCTACTTTATTAAAAAATGTACCCGAATAGTTTCTTGATGCATCAAAACTAAATAGACGCGTGAGTCCAGCAAAGATATCCAAACAAAATTGCTTTAATGAACGCAAGACATACAGATAAGTGGGCTGGTTTTTAAAAGCCTCCTCTACTCGAGCAATCTCATTATTAACGCTGGCTTTGAACTCATTAATGGTTTGTCTATTGACTTCGTCAATCGGTTTCATGAAGAAGTTCTGGCCGATCTGTCTGAGATTGAATCCAAAATTATTCATTTCCGTCTGGAAAACACGGTCTGAATGCTTGTTGATTATCGTGGGGATTATTGTAGAAAACAATTCATCAAAACGCTCTGAAAAACCTTGTTTTATAAACTCATTCCAAATCAAATCTGGTTCGTCATCAGTAAAGTCTTCCTCACCACTCGTTAAGCCTTCATCTATCTCACTATTGTTATCATCATTGACACTGGAGATGTAATCATCACTGTCATCATCAGTTAAATCTTCATTATGATCCCAGACAGTAGTGAAATCATTTGTACAGCGCAAAACGCGTTTTATAGCAAAAAATAACAAAAGAAAAGCAGGAAAAGCTAAAAACTGTTGATATGAAGTACCAAAACGAGTCTGATTATCTGTTTGCAGTGACTCAATTCTTGCTTGATCCATCTCAACAATCGATTGATTTGGATTGTAAAAAAGAGAATTATTTAGCTCATTGGGTATCATATTCAAATCTCTATCAGAAACCTCTGGTTCAGCCATGAGTCGACTTGGTTGAAGATTGGTTAGTATATCATCCGCACATTGCGCAAACCGATTATCATACTGACCTTTAAAATAAGGCAGCAAATCAACGGGGTTTGTTATACCCGTCAGATTGTTTTTAACAACCATATAGTAATTTTCATAACTCACTTCGCTTAATGCCGAATTATTTTTAAACCGAGCTCGAAGTTCGTTTAAAATAGGCCCTTCTTGTGATATTACCATTAAGAAATCTGACCAATGGTTAATTCTAAGTCCTGAAAGATTAGGCTTTGTCATGGCGTTCCTTTATTATAAAAAATTGAATGCATTTTATATCAACAATAAAAAAAGATCAAAAAAACCTTTTTTTGGATTAAGTGATCTTAAAATATTATTAAACCACTTGACCTGCAGCCCATCCCGATGACCATGCCCACTGAAAATTATAACCACCTAGCCAACCCGCAACATCCAATACTTCACCAATAAAAAACAAACCAGACACTTTGTGAGATTCAAAACGCTGAGAGGAAATTTCATCGCAATCGACACCACCTAATGTCACCTCAGCTGTTCTATAACCCTCTGTTGCATTAGGCTTAATAGACCAACGTTGCAAGACATGCCCCACATCAAGTAATTGCTTATTGCTAAATTGCTTGAGTGGCTTGCCGAGTGTCACTGAATCATAGAAAACAGACAGTAACCGTTTAGCAACATGATGAGCCAATATTGTTTTTAAACAACTCTCCCCCGATTGCTCGCGTGCGGTTAACAACTCGTCGTATAAATCAACTTGAGGTACAAAACAAATATCGACGCTGTCACCTGGAGACCAATACGATGAAATCTGTAAAATAGCAGGCCCACTAAGCCCGCGATGCGTAAATAAAGTATTTTCCTGAAAGGTCGTTGAATGACAGCTGACTGAGCTATCAACCGATATGCCCGATAAGCTTCCCAATCGCACTAAATCATGACTATGTAAAGTAAAAGGCACTAGTCCCGCCCGCGTAGGATAAACATGCAATCCAAACTGGGCAGCAATTTGGTAACCAAATGGACTCGAACCTAAGGTTGGTATTGATAAGCCACCAGTGGCGACAACAAGCGAATCGCATTCATAACCTATATCATTTGATTTAACAACAAACTTATTATCCACTTTTGTAACGGAAGTAATTGTTTCATTGAGCAACACGCGCACTTTATTTTTATCACAAGCATCCAGTAGCATATTCACTATCTGGCTGGATTTGTCTTTACAGAATAATTGACCCAATGTTTTTTCAAAATAGGTAATTTTATAGCGCTCGACCATCGAAATAAAATCCCATTGGGTATAACGACTCAACGCTGATTTACAAAAATGAGTGTTATGGGATATAAATTGTTCAGAGCTTGTATGCAGGTTGGTAAAGTTACATCGCCCACCACCCGACATTAATATTTTTTTACCCGCTTTATTCGTTTTATCTAAAATCAATACATCACGGCCTCGAGCGCCAGCTTCAATGCCACACATTAAGCCCGCAGCTCCTGCACCGATAATAATGACATCTACTTTTTTCATAACACAACAACTGAATAAATCGGCATGTATTGTAACATAATCATGTGTGGTCTCACCTAAAAACCATCAGCAACCTTAGCTAGATGACTAAAGCGGCGGCTGTATCCGTATTTGGATTGTTTTTCGACGCATCCCGCTCGGTATGTGAACTTATAGCGTACTCTTTACAAGAAAAACAAATAATCCTGTTAAAAAGTATGCTGTACTCTGTGTGGTTTTGATTAAATATAGCAGGATAAACTCGCGATAGAATGGTCAATGTTTCAAGAGAAGCCAAGTGTATTGCACTTGTAAAACCTGTAATGATGCCACTTCACAATTATCTCGACTTATTTTTAACGCGTTATACGTGTTTAACTTTTCTTGTAACATCTTAATAATTGCATATCTTCTTTTTTGCTGCTCTGCATTAACGGACTGTTTAAATCGAACAGGATAAATTGGAAAGCCTGGTGAATAATGAT
>JAJZSG010000031.1:15089-16956 GCA_021849905.1 Pseudomonadota bacterium | reverse complement strand
CTTTATTCTTAAAACGCCCAATGATTTGTCAGATGATAAAATGGGCATGTATAACGCATCCGATGAGGAGAGGGTATCGGTACCAATTCCTGCGGCTTGTCCCATTTCAAAAACCCATTGAGCGATACTTTTATCTTTCTGATCCAGTTTATCATTCGACGTACTTTTTAATTTAATTTTATGATGATGCTTTGTTGGCATGAGTGCTATCACGTCACTGTTAAATGTATTGGCGATATAACGTGCTCCGAGGGAAAGCAAGTTGTCGACACCGCGGGTAGTGGTCAGTTGACGGCTGAACGAGTATAAAGCGGTTGTTTGATGTTGATTGAGACGAGCAGATTGCGCTTGGCGACGGGTCATAATGGTGAGGTGACTGATAATCTGTGCCACTAAAAGCATGATAACTAGCGTGGGAAAATACGCAATATCTGATATGGCAAGGCTATGTGACGGTGGGGTAAAGAAAAAAGCATATCCCAGGACACTTGAAAGCGATGCTAATAAAGAAGGGCCTATTTGTCCTAATAATGCGACTAATGTGACACCCAGTAAATACATCATGACCAAATTGCTATTGGGTAGGATGGGATGTAATACGGTGTTTAACAAGGTTGTGAAGGTTATCACACCAATGGCTATAATATAGGCTTTCCAGGATATTGATTGGCTCGATTTTTGTTTTTTAGGGCGCTTATCGTCTGATTGTTCTGTGATAATGTAAACATCAATTTCATCGCTGTAACGAAGCAACTCGTCTGCAAAATTTCTACGAAACCAGTCACGCCAACGCGAGAATATTCGTTTTCCTATAATGATTTGAGTGGCGTTTTGTTCTCGCGCAAAATGCAATACATCCCTAACAATATCATCGCCAGTTAAAACGTGTGTTTCGGCACCCAATATAGCGGCTAAACGTAAATTTTGAATCGCGTGATTACGCAGTGATGCGGATGATTGTAAATTGGGTGTATCAACATAAACAGCAGTCCAATCGGCATGTAAACTATTGGCTAAACGTTTTGCAGTGCGAATTAATTTTAGTGATTCAAATCGAGGGCCTACACAAACCATTATTTTATCTCGTGTTGGCCAAATTTTGGTAATTCCTTCCCCTTGTCTATAAGTTATGACATCTGTTGATACTTTGAGTGCTACGGTGCGCAATGCGAGCTCGCGAAGTGCGATTAGATTTCCTTTTCGGAAGAAATGCTCGCTTGCGATTTCAGCTTGTTTTGCAATATAAACTTTGCCTTCTTGAAGACGTTTTAATAATTCCTCTGGGGGCAAATCAATGAGTTCAATCGAATCGGCGCGTTCAATAATGGAATCGGGCACGGTTTCAGTGACCGGTGCCTGAATAATTTGAACAATATCATCATTTAAGCTTTCAATGTGTTGAACATTCAGCGTGGTGTAGACATCAATCCCACGCTCTAACAGTTCTTTAATATCTTGCCAGCGTTTTGCATGTTGCAAGCCTGGTGTGTTTTGATGAGCCATTTCATCAATTAGAATCAGTCCGGGTTGCCTTTGCAAAACAGCGTGAAGGTCAAGCTCCAGAGATGTTGTGTCACGGTAATGAACCGTTTGGCGAGGGAGAACTTCCAGGTTTTTTAACAAAGCATCTATTTCTTCTCGACCGTGGGACTCAACGATTCCAACAACAACATCAAGGTTTTTTGCTCTTTTTTCTAGTGCATCATGCAGCATGGTGTAGGTTTTCCCAACGCCGGGAGCCGCGCCTAAATAAATTTTTAGCCGACCTCTTTTTTCATCGCGCTCTTCATCTTGAGCACGTCTTAGTAAGGTTTCCGGGTTAGGGCGTGGGTTTACCATATAGTTAATCCATCGATAGATTTAGTTG
>JAJZSG010000031.1:0-15079 GCA_021849905.1 Pseudomonadota bacterium | reverse complement strand
AGACATTGAGTCGTGGTTCACCCAACAATCCAAATGTGCGATATTCAATGTGGTCTCGTACTAATATTTTAAGTAGATTTTCTGGAATATGGCGTATACGCGCGATGCGTGATACTTGATAAAATGCGGCAGCAGGGCTGATGTCTGGATCAAGACCACTAGCTGATGCGGTAACCAATTCAACGGGAATCATTCGATTTTTCGATTGATTTGGATTAACTGAGGTGATATTTAAGACTCGCATTGATAGGGTATTTAAAAAATCAGGATTAGACGACGCGCTGTTTGAACCGCTTGAAAATTCGCCATTATAGGGAAAGGGTATCGTGGCCGATGGGCGACCCCAAAAATAGTCTGCGGATGAAAAAGACTGGCCTATAAAAAAAGAGCCAATGGCATGATTATTTTTCTTAACAATACTGCCATTTGCATGCCATGGGAAGAGAACTTGTGCGAAGCATGTGATGATTAGCGGATAGAATAAACCCGTCAAGATGGTTAATGACATAAACAGGACGCATGCCGTTTTTAACGGTTTGAGTATCATTGTTAATCCTTAAACTTCGTACACTACAAAAATGATATTGTCTTTCCCACGAAGGCGGCAATCTATTTTTCAGTTAGTATGAATCCTCTACCCGCATGGATCCCCGCCTTCGCAGGGACGATAAATTTTGGGCATTTTATTTTTTCGTGTACTGAGACCCTTAGATAAGTCCTGTTTTTAATAAAATCAAATCAATAAATTTAATGCCAATAAACGGCACCACAAGTCCGCCCAGACCGTAAATGAGTATATTGTTTCTCAATAATTTAGCAGCCCCTTCATGACGGTAACTTACGCCGTGAAGGGCTAAGGGAATAAGAAAAATAATGATGATGGCATTGAAAATAACGGCTGATAAAATAGCACTTTCAGGTTTTGCAAGATGCATGATATTTAAATTATTTAAGACCGGATAGGTACTGGAAAATGCAGCGGGCAGAATTGCAAAATACTTGGCGACGTCATTTGCAAGGCTAAATGTAGTGAGTGAGCCGCGAGTCATTAGTAGTTGTTTGCCAATTTCAACCACCTCAATTAATTTTGTCGGATTAGAGTCTAAATCAATTAAATTACCCGCTTCTTTTGCGGCCTGCGTACCTGTATTCATAGCAAGTGCCACATCGGCTTGTGCAAGGGCTGGCGCATCATTTGTGCCGTCTCCCGCCATCGCAACAAGATGACCTTTACTTTGTAGTTGCCTGATGAGATTGAGTTTTTCAACAGGCGTGGCATTGGCCAAAAAATCATCCACACCCGCTTCGGCAGCAATGGCGGTGGCTGTTAGCGGGTTATCTCCGGTGACCATAATGGTTTTTATTCCCATTAAGCGAAGTTGGTTAAACCGCTCCTTAATGCCGCCTTTTACAATGTCTTTTAAATGGATAATACCTAATACTTTATTTTTTTCTGCAACAACCAATGCCGTGCCACCTTGTCTTGAGATGCTGTCAACATTCTGTTGAACGCTTGCCGGAAAATAGCCGCCAATATCCCGGATATACGCATGTATTGCCATGGCAGCACCTTTGCGAATTTGACAGCCAGGAAGATTGGCACCACTCATTCGAGTTTCCGCTTTAAAGGGAATAAACGTTGCATTTAGATTGGATAGCTCACGTCCTCGTAAGCCATATTTTTCTTTAGCCAATACAACGATACTTCGCCCCTCCGGTGTTTCATCAGCGAGTGATGCGAGTTGAGCCGCGTTAGCCAGCGCATCCATTGAAACGCCATCTGCTGGGATAAACTCACAAGCTTCACGATTGCCAAGTGTGATCGTTCCTGTTTTATCCAGGATTAAAATATCAACATCACCCGCGGCCTCAATAGCATGCCCCGACATTGCGATGACATTCGCCTGAATCATCCTGTCCATTCCGGCTATGCCAATGGCTGAGAGTAAACTGCTGATGGTTGTGGGTGCCAAGCAAACAAATAGTGCAACTAACACGATTAATGACACCACATGCCCTTCACCGGCTTGCGCAACGCTATACATCGAAAAGGGCAACAACGTGATGCAAACCGATAAAAAAATAATGGTCAGGGTGATTAGTAAAATAGTTAATGCAATTTCATTAGGTGTTTTTTGACGTTTTGCACCTTCTACCAGCGATATCATATGATCAAGAAATGACTCACCGGGATTGGAAGTAATACGCACGATAAGCCAATCAGAAATCACTTGCGTACCCCCCGTGACGGAGCTGCGATCGCCACCACTTTCGCGAATAACGGGTGCACTTTCGCCAGTCACCGCACTTTCATTCACGGATGCAATGCCTTCGATAACTTCGCCATCCCCGGGTATGAAATCGCCTGCTTCAACAAGAACCACATCATCAACATGTAAATGGTTGGATTGGACCAACGTAATTTTGGCGTCTTTAGACGGCTTAGCCAGTTTTTTTGCTTGTAAATCGCTTCGTGTTTTTCTTAATGCATGCGCTTGTGCCTTGCCCCGACCCTCGGCCATGCTTTCAGCAAAATTAGCGATTAACAGGGTAAACCATAGCCATAGACTGATTGAAAAAATGAAATTTGTCGGAACCTCACCTTGCCCCATCAAGGCTTGAATCAATAAGGCTGTTGTCATGAGCGAGCTAACATAAACCGTGAACATAACGGGATTTCTAATCTGATGCTGAGGCGTTAATTTGACAAAAGAATCCCGTATTGCCGTTTTGATGATGGGCATACCCCAGTTTAACGATGTTTTAGTGCCCATATTGTCTCCATATAATCAATTGCTCAACGATGGGGCCAAGTGCTAGCGCCGGAAGACAGGTTAATGCGCCTAGAATCAGGATGACGCCAATGAGTAAAGCAATAAAAAGAGGGGTATGCGTTTGGAGTGTTCCTGAGTTGCTTGGCATTTTCTTTTTTTTAACCAAAGAACCAGCAATGGCTAATGCAGGAATCGCAACGCCAAATCGCCCGATTAGCATCACCAGGCTGCCCAGTAAATTATAAAAAGGCGTATTTGCATTTAAACCGCTAAGCGCGCTGCCATTGTTATTAGCCATCGATGCAAATGCGTAGAGCATTTCGGTAAAGCCGTGTATTCCTTTATTTCCTATAGCTGATGTTCCTGCTTGCGTGATAGCGGCAAGCGCCGTTGAAAACAGGACAAGCAGAGGCATTATCAAGATAGCAATGGATATCATTTTCATCTCATGGGGTTCAATTTTCTTGCCTAAATACTCAGGTGTACGCCCGACCATTAAGCCCCCAATAAATACCGCTAACATGATAAATAACACCATACCGTATAAACCGGAACCGACGCCACCAAATATGACTTCACCAGATAGCATCATCCATAAAGGAATTAATCCGCCTAACGGTGTATAGGAGTCGAGCATGGAATTGACCGATCCATTAGCCGCTGCCGTTGTGCTGGTAGCCCATATTGCTGAGCTGACAATGCCAAAACGCGTTTCTTTACCCTCCATATTACCACCTGGTGCTTGGTCAGGCTTTGCTAATTGATCAATGTTTATCGCGTTAAACACTGGATTACCTTGTTGTTCAAGCATTACTGCACCGAAGACAAAGGGTATAAACAGGATAAACATAGTCGCTAAAATAGCCCATCCTTGTCGTTTATCACGAACCATGATACCGAAGGTGCAGCATAGTGAAGCTGGTATCAAAAGAATACTGAGCATTTCTAGTGCGTTGGTGATGGGTGTTGGATTCGCGAAAGGGTGTGCGGCATTTGTGTTAAAAAAACCGCCGCCATTCGTTCCTAATTGTGCAATGGCCACTTGTGAGGCAACAGGCCCCATGGGAATCGTTTGTGTGTTGAGGGTTTTTGTTTCTGTTTGATGGGTATACGTTAGAGGTTGAATCAATTCTATTTTTTGATTGGGTAACAGGGTTTGAATGACGCCTTGAGAAATCAAAATCAGTGCAAGAATAAAGGATAAAGGCAGGAGAATATAAAGCACGCTACGAATCATATCCACCCAAAAATTACCTAGGTTATTGCGTTCCTGTTTTTCAATTCCGCGAATTAATGCGATAAGTAGGCACATTCCGGTTGCTGCAGAAAGAAAGTTTTGGCTGGTGAAAGCCAGCATTTGGGTGAAATAACTGAATGTTATTTCGGGAGCCTTGGCTTGCCAGTTGGTATTTGTAACAAAGCTTACTGCGGTATTAATTGCAAGATCAATCGAAGGTGCTTTTAATTGTTGCGGATTAAAAGGAAGATACCATTGTAATTGTTGGATGGTGAATACAACGAGCAAACCCAGCGCATTGAAAATAAGCATCGCTGCTAAATAGTGCTTCCAATCCATATTGTAGTTCGGGTCAATATCACTGATTTTATATAAAATACGCTCAACGCGACCCATTAAAGTCAAGTTGCCTTCGTAAACGTTTGCCATATAACGGCCTAAAGGCTTAACGAGTAGAAGCAAAATAATAAGGTAGGACGCGATTTGTATTAGGCCAATGTGAGTTAACATGGAGTCCTGTCCTGTTAGTTCAGAATAAATATCTTACGCGTTTATTATGGCTTGAGCAATTCGTCAATTCGCGTTAACCTGCATTCGCAATCCAACCTTAGGAAAAGTTATGAATCGATGCGACGGGTTCTCGTTGACGGAAGTTTTAATATCGCTCATGTTGCTGACAACAACCGTACTCGCTTTATCTAAACAACAATGGCAAGTCGCACAATGGTTTAATCAAACTCATGCGCTCATTGTGCACCAAGCTGAGTTGGATAATTCATCAGAGAGTCTGATGTGATGATCCATCAGAAAGGGCTGGGATTGCCTGAAATCATGATCAGTTTGTTTTTAACGGGTTTTATCCTGTCTACTTTGATGAGTGTCTATATCAGCACAAAACAACACGTTCACAAGCTTCAGATGAATTTAGATGATGATATGGAGTTAATGGTGGTTACCGATGTCATGCGCGATAGTATCCAGCAAGCGGGCTTCACGCCTTGTTCAAATATAGATTATTTGATTCATGATAAAGATCTTGTTGCTATTCATATTGGGGAAGGACTGCGACCCACACTTCAAATTAATCGGATGGGCCCACAGTACGAGCCGATTTCACAGATGATAGATGCAACACATGTAATGACAGCCTCCAATGCAGTCGTTCACACTAAACATCCCGTCTTGATTGCAGATTGTTACCATGCCGAAGTGCATCATGTTAAAACAATAACTTTAATGCAAGATGGACAGCGACTTAGCTTTGAAGAGCCGATTGTTTATCAATACCAGCCACCTGTATTTATAGGTGACTGGATCTCGGAGCGCTTTTATATACGCGCAGGAGGTGGGTTATTTTACGAACGTTTTCATCGTGATGAGCTGACGCCTTTGGTTCAAACCATGCAGCTTGATGGGGATGCGCGTTCAGGTAAACCGTTTTTGCGAGTGACGTTGGGTTTGACGTCCTCACGTGTTTTCGACTTTCAAACTCGAGTTCGGTCATGATGAGCCGCCAATCCTCAGGACTGGTTTTATTAACTACCCTGACGATGATTGCAATCCTCGTGATGTTGACGTTATCTCTCATGCAAGGTGTTATCTTGTATCTTAAGGCTAGCCATCAGCTCGTAGTTCGTCATCGTTCATTTTATCAGATGGAATCAGTGTTTAAACGATTAGACTTGACGAATCAGGCTTGTGTTATCAAAAACAAAACAGCTAATCAACTGGTCGATTTGGTAATCGCAGGTCAAGGATGCACAATGATTGAGGGTGCGCAAACATATGTTTATCTTGTCGATGATTTAGGTTTGTACCCGTGTCTGCAGTTAACGTTGAATAGCGTAATAAATGGTAGCCATCATTGGCTGATTACATTTGCTGATGATGAATCACCGAAACACGTTATCCAGGTTAGAATGGCAAAATATGCAGAAACCATTCCTTGCGATGGAGTGGAATCACGTCGGATTAATCAAGGCGTGATTAGTTGGCGAAGAATGTAGTTTATCAAAGAACTACATTCTCACTATTTTTTAGCTCTTCTTGATTGCACTAAAATTTAAAAATGAGAGGGACAATATATTTTATCTGCTTAAGTTTCTCGAACTTGTATCAAGAGTCTCTAAATGGTCATCTTTTTATGTGTTAAGTCTAAAACATCATCAAGAGATTCGTTAATACGTTTTGAAGTAGGTTGGACCTTGGCTCAACATGACGCAACAAACCACGGCTATTCTGTCATAACATTATTCTTGTTGGGTTAAGGACCAACCTAATCGGTTTGATTTACTTATAGGAGTTACACCCATCAGGCATGAACGTGACTTGACAGAAGCCGTATTCATGATAAGATTTTTAATGAATTGAACAAATCAAATGTTTAATCAAAAATATCAGGTGTCAAAATGTTAAATATAAATGCATCACCTCGTCTTTTCTCTCACTTTCTAGCACGCTGTTGTTGTTAATATCCATTTGTTCTTTCTGGTTTTAGTTTAATTATCTTAAAGGTATGCCTATGTGCGCGATGCATTCTACAAAAAAAACACCATTTTGGTTGAGTTCGCCGTTTTTATACGCGGTTATGATTGTGCTGGGCATTTCCTGTGGGATGTCTGATATCGCTTTTCTAAAGGCATTGGGCTTTTTTATTGCGGATGTGTATATTCGGATATTTAAATGCATTAGCTTACCGATCATTATCCTTTCGATTATTGTCACACTCTCCCATTATCGGTCTGATGGTTTGATGCGCAGTGTTTGGCGGCGAACGATGTGTTATACCTTGGGCACGACGCTTGTTGCTGCAGCCATTAGTTGCTTATTATATCGCCTGATTCAACCAGGAATGGTGGCTGTAAAGCAGGGGACTTCAGCATTACCGGAAGTAATTAATTCGTCTGGTTATTTTCAGCATATCAGTCATTTAATTCCAGAGAGCTTTATTACCCCTTTCTTGGATAACCAAGTATTAAGTGTATTATTTTTGGGTATCGTTGTGGGTATTGCTATACGCTTCATTCCTGATGAACCGGCACGTCATACCATTACGCAATTTTTTCGTGGAGCCCACGGGTTATTCATGGTGATTACACGATGGGTCATTGACATTATTCCGTTAGGACTGTTTGGTTTTATAACGACAACGGTTGTGCAGTTACGAGGTGGTGTTGATATTAAGGGAATTGGTGAATATTTACTGATTATTGTGCTAGCGAATTTATTGCAAGGTTTTGTTGTTTTACCGTTGTGGCTCAAGTCGCATGGAATTAAGCCTTTTTTAGCGATGAAAGGAATGCTGCCCGCTTTGTCATTGGCCTTTTTTTCTAAATCATCTGTCGGCGCACTGCCGGTGACGATGGATACAGTTGAGAAAAATTTAAATGTGAGGCCTGAGATTAGTCGCTTTGTGCTGCCATTGTGTACTAGCATCAACATGAATGGTTGCGCGGCTTTTATTTTTACAACGGTTGTTTATCTAATGCAAAATCATGGCCTTCATGTGTCTTTAGGCACGATGTTGCTGTGGATTGTTGTCGCGACCGTAGCTGCGATTGGAAATGCGGGTATTCCTATGGGGTGTTTTTTCTTGAGTGCGAGTTTGCTGGCGAGCATGAACATACCTATCACGTTGATGGGTATTATTCTGCCGTTTTACAGTTTAATCGATATGTTAGAAACGGCATTGAATGTGTGGTCGGATTCTTGTGTGGTTAAAGTGGTTGATGAAAAATCACAACAAAAGAACCACACACAGGTCATAGTAGATCTCAGTTAATCGAGTTAAATCAGTCAACGCGACGCATTCATTGACTTGGTGAATGGTCGCATTCACAGGGCCTAATTCAATGACTTCAATCCCGTAAGGGGCGATAAATCGACCATCTGAAGTGCCGCCACTAGTTGATAACTCAGGTTTTTTACCAACGATTGATTCAATACTGTCTACGCAATGCGATAATAATTTGCCATGATTGGTTAAAAACGGCTCGCCACTTAAGCGCCATTCGATGGTAGGTTTAAGGTTGTGACTTTCGAAGCAGTTGTTAATTTTGTCTTTAATTTTTAAGGCCGTTTGTTCGGTTGAATAGCGAATATTAAAATTCAGATGGAGTGTGCTGGGTATAATATTATATGCTTGCCCGCCAGCATGGATGTGTGTGACTTGCAGTGATGTTGGCGGAAAATAAGCATTCCCTTCATCCCAGCGTATGGATGTTAATTCAGCCAATGCTGGACTGATTCTATGGATGGGGTTTTCCGCTAAATGGGGGTAAGCCACATGCCCTTGCTTTCCGTGTAAGGTCACATGAGCATTTAATGACCCACGGCGCCCAATTTTAATAACATCCCCTGTATGTTTACTGCTTGAGGGTTCACCCACGATGCAATAATCAATATGCATTCCTTGTGCTTGTAATTGTTCCATTATAAATGGCGTGCCTAAATCATAATCATTGCCTTCTTCACCACTGGTGATGAGAAATCCAAGACTTCCTTCAAATTTAGGATGATTTTTGGTAAATCGTTCTGCTGCAATTAGCATGGCTGTCAGACTTCCTTTCATATCAGCCACTCCTCGACCGAATAGTAGGTCGTTTTTTTCATGCAAACTGAAAGGGGATGTTAACCATTTTGATTCATCACCAACAGGCACTACGTCGGTATGCCCTGCAAAAACGAGACAGGGTTTACCTGTTCCAATTTTTGCAAAAAAATTTGAAACAGGCGGGTTGTTCAATCGCTGACAGGTAAAGCCTAGTTGCTCTAATTGCTCTATCATATAGTCTTGGCAACCGGCATCATCAGGGGTTATTGATTGATAGCTAATTAATTTTCTTAATATATCGAGTAATGATTGCATTAGTTGATATCCCGCAACAGTTCGTTGATGCTGACTTTGGCTCGTGTTTTTTCATCAACTTGTTTGACAATCACCGCACAATAAAGGCTGTATTTGCCATCATCACTGGGTAAATTACCGGCTACGACGACAGAACCTGCTGGAATTCGTCCGTAACTGATTTCACCCGTTAACCGGTTATAAATTTTTGTGCTTTGCCCGATGTATACGCCCATGGATAACACAGAACCTTTTTCTACAATAACGCCTTCGACAACTTCAGAACGCGCTCCGATAAAGCAATTGTCTTCGATAATCGTGGGATTGGCTTGTAAGGGTTCCAATACACCACCAATGCCCACGCCACCTGATAAATGGACATTTTTCCCAATTTGCGCGCAAGACCCAACGGTTGCCCAGGTATCAACCATCACGCCTTCGTCAATATAGGCACCAATATTGACGTAAGAGGGCATTAAAATCGTATTTTTTCCGATAAAAGATCCCCGACGTGCGGTAGCCTGGGGTACAACACGAATACCCATTGCTGCTAATTCAGCCGGTTCTTTATCGACAAATTTCAAAGGTAATTTATCGTAGTATTGACAGAAACCAGCATCGACCACTTGGTTTGAGTACAATTTAAATGACAATAACACGGCTTTTTTGAGCCACTGATGCATTATCCATTGACCACTCGCAGTCGGTTCGGCGACTCTAAATAGACCATTGTCCAAATTGATAATCACCTGTTCAATGGCTTCGTACAATTCGGGCGAGGCGTTATCCGGTGATAAAGTTTGGCGATCGTCAAATGCCTGTTCGATGATGGGCTGTAATGTGTTCATAATGGGGTGTCCTTAAGAATTATATTGTGTAATGATTCAAAAAAATCAGGGGTGTTCCATAACCAAACGACACCCCAAGTTAAAAAATGACGTTAGGTCAAGGCGATTGTAATAAACGTTCAATATATTCAGAATATCCGAGCCGCGACCATTAGGGAGTGGAAAAGTTAAATGCCGTTTCGAATGTTCGATTTTTGTTTTCAAATTCGCCATAACTAGGTTTTGCTCACCAACAAGATTTTCTTTGTGGCTCCAACCTTTATAACTTTTCCACTCCCTAATGGTCGCGGCTCAGATACTTCGCTCATGTTTCTGACATTTAAATGCAATCGCCGTGACGTTAGGTGGTGAGCAATTATGTTTAATGTTATTATAGATTAACTCGATATTAGTGGATTTTTAATCGTTTATCACCATGCCTCATAAAAAAAATGCCACCACATCCAACATAAAACTCTCCGTTGTCGCACCAATGTACAATGAAGAAGCCGTTATTGCGCTTTATCTCGAAAAAACGTTGAGTATTTTAGAGCGTCATTTTGTGGATTATGAGCTAATTCTCATTGATGACGGGTCTACTGATGAAACAGTTTCGCGTTGCATCCCCTTCATCAAGACAAATCAATCCATTCGATTGCTCTCCTTTTCCCGTAATTACGGCCATGAAATTGCCTCCACCGCAGGCATCGATTATGCCTTGGGTGATTACGTGGTTTTAATGGACACGGATTTACAACATCCGCCAGAGCTCATTCCTGAGATGGTTAAAAAAGCCGCTGAAGGATTTGATGTGGTTTGTGCTTCTCGAACGAATCGGGAACATGAATCGTGGTTTAAAAAAAATATGGCTCGGCTGTTTTATAAACTGTCTCGCGTCATGACGGGATTTAACATTCAGTCAGACAGGGGTAACTTTCGTTTAATTAATCGACAGGTGGTTGATTCTCTTAAAAAAATGAAAGAAAGCAATCGGCATTTAATCATGATGTTTGCTTATGTTGGATATAAAACAGCCAGCATCCGTTTTGATTGCCCTCCAAGATTAGCCGGAGAAAGTAAATATAATCTTCGTAAATCCATTAGTTTATCATTGGATTCTATCATTGGGTTTTCATCGCGTCCGTTAAGACTCATGTCTTTTTTTTCGTTGATGATTAGTATGGTCATGATGTGTTACGCCGGTTTTATTTTGATAGAAAAGCTTTTTTCTCACCAGCAATTAGCTGATGGAATTGCTTCGATTATTTTTTTGACGTCAGGGTTATTTTCACTTTTATTTTTATTTTTAGCCGTGATATCCGAATACATCAGCCGCATTCTTATCGAAACTAAAAACCGCCCGTTATATAATCTGAAACAAGACATTACTTATGACTCTCTTCACCAAGTTGACTAAACAACCAAAAAAAAACTTGACCCTGTGTGCTGACGATTACGGTCAAAATATAGCCATTTCAGAGGGCATTGTGACTTTAGTTGAGCGCAGAAGGATTAATGCAGTGAGTTGCATGGTGAACGGCGAGTATTGGGGTGAAACCTACCCCATGTTACGTCAACTTAATCCAAAACCCTTCATTGGTTTGCATCTTAATTTTACCTATGGTGCGCCGTTAAGTTATGCCTGGAAAAAACAGTACGGTTTGCATTTTCCCTCATTGACCCGATTAATCAGTAAAGCCTATTTAAGGCGTTTAAATCCAGAAATTGTGACGTCAGAAATTAGAGCGCAGTTCGATGTATTTACTCAAGATTTAAATCTAAGGCCTGATTTTATTGACGGCCATCAACATGTTCATCAATTGCCTGTGATTCGCGATGCATTGCTTGCGGTATGTGCCCAAGCCAATACAAACCCAAAACAAGGTAGTACCGAGTTTCGTAAAACGGTTCAAGATTGGCGTGATTTTTTATTACGAGATGGCTTTCCTAAGAGGCAATTAATAACACTTTTAGGTGGGTTTGCGTTTCGAAATCGTTTGATTCGCCAATCGATACCATCGAACACCAGTTTTTCAGGTATTTATCACTTTAAACACGCAAAAAATTATCGGCGTTACTTTAACCAGTTTCTAGCACAAAGTCAGGATGGTGGGTTGATTATGTGTCATCCGGGGAATCCTTCTGATGATAAACAAGATCCGCAATATTTATGTCGTCATCACGAGTTGAATTATTTTATGAGCAATGATTATCTATTGGATTTAAAAAATCATGCTGTTGAATTAGAGTTTAAACCATGATGATAAGGCAAGCGTTTCGAAATCGAGCCGTTGTGATTTTGTTGTTTCTGCTCTTTACTCGACTAGTGGCTATGGTTTTTATACCGCTAAACGATCACACAGAAGCACGTTATGCTGAAATTGCTCGTCTTATGCTTGAGAGTGGCAATTGGGTTACGCCTATGCAAAGCACTGGGGTGCCTTTTTGGGCTAAACCCCCTTTATCAACCTGGTTATCCGCAGGTAGCATGGGAATATTTGGCGCTCATCCCTGGGCTGCTCGTATGCCCGCGTTGCTTTTATCGTTAGGTGTTTTGTGGTTGATTTGGCATTTTTCAAAAAAGCATAATGGTTTGTTAACGGCTTTAGTCACAACGCTTATTTTGTCCAGCAGTGTGTTTTTTTGTCTTAATGCGGGCGCCGTCATGACAGATCCGGCTTTGGTTTTTTGTACGACCTTAAGCCTAATCGCGTTTTGGGAGTGTGTAGTCAATCGAAGTCAAGGATGGGGATATTTATTTTTTCTAGCATTAGGTTTGGGGCTACTTGCTAAAGGCCCTATTGCCTTGGTTTTAACTGGCATGCCGATTTTTTTCTGGGTACTGAGGCATAAATATCGCTGGATAGCGCTTTGGCAGCAATTGCCTTGGTTTAGTGGTGTTTTTTTAATGCTGTTAGTCGCAATGCCTTGGTACCTATTGGCAGAATTTAAGACACCTGGATTTTTAAATTATTTTATTATCGGTGAGCATTTTCATCGATTTGTTAATCCTGGGTGGGGTGGTGATAAGTATGGCTTTGCCCATACAGCGCCTTTCGGAATGATTTGGATTTATGCCTTTGTTGGAATGTTGCCTTGGTCGGTTTTTGCTATTTTGTGGTTGATAAAAGACATGAAATTGAATTACTTGAAGCGATTTCAGGTTTTAATATCAAACATGCGATTGTGTAACCATGATGGCTGGGTTAGTTATCTAATATTATGCGCAGTTATTCCGTTGGTTTTTTTTACATTTTCCAGTAACATTATATACCCTTATGTGTTTCCTAGTTTACCTTTTATTGCGCTACTGATAGCTGAGATAGCCAATCGATTTTATTTAAAATCTAAACACATTGAAAATCAACTTTTATCAATATCACTTATTACAGGAATTGGCTTTTTAGTGGCATCTGTTTTATTTGTTTTGAAACCGCAATGGGTTTCACATTCACAAGATAGGGTGATTGCAGCGTATCAAGAGCAGCCGCATCAATCTCAAAGTCGATTGATATATTGGTTACCTAAATTGGATTTTTCTGCGCAATTTTATTCTTATGGACAGGCGATTGCTACCATTAACCCACCAGAGTTATCTAAATTACTCTCAAATTATGCGGATAATTACCTCGTGATTCATATCGGTGAAAGTCCTGCCGTGCCTGGTGTCATCAGCAAGCGTTTAATTCACATAAAGACGATTGCTGTTTCAAAAGACAAATATGTTTTGTATCGTTTAACGAACATGAGTCATGATGGGCTTTTCCGGCAGGAACCGCACTAAAAAACAAGCACTAATGAGGCAAAGTGGAATAACCAGTAGGGCATTTTGATAATTGCTCAACGTGTATTGGGTGCCTGTTTGACTTGATAAATCTAGTAAATAACCGATAAATGGCTGTAATAAAGGCGTTGTTATGAGTGCCAGGGTGTTAATAAAACCAGTACAGGTCGATAAGGAATTAGCAGGTGCCAGTTCGTTCGCAATCGGGTAGGCAATAATATACGCGCCACAGCATAAGCCAACCAAAAGCATCAGGCCACCGATTAAAAACTGGTTTTCTGTTGGTAGATAAAGAATTAATAAAAAGAAAAATAGTGTGGATAACAATGAACTGTAAATCAACGGATTACGACGTTTTAAGCGTGTAGATAGCCAGCCAAATAAAGGACAACTTAATCCCGTTCCCAGAAAGAATAAGGAATTGACCCAACTGGCTTCCTCAATACGACAGTTTAATTTGACTTGAAGAAATGACGGAGCCCACATGGCACCAAAAACAGTAACAAGAGTAAAGGTTAGCCCAATAAACAACCCATTACACCATAATTTTTTATTGTTAAGAATAAGGCAAAACTGGCGTTGGTAGGTGCTTAATGGAATATTCTTTTCTGTCTCATTGGGAATGTATCGCCGGGCAAATGCCGCAATCAATAACCCGATAATGCCAGCACAATAGATAAAACCACGCCATCCCCAAAGCATAATCAGCGCACCCAATCCAATCATACCCATCACTGTCGCGATAAAACCAATCGTTTCAGACAACCCAATCATGAATGCAAATTGGCGTGGTGGAAAATAGGTTCGAAGTAGGTGCGATAAGCCGACAAAGGCAAAGGCCGCGCCCGTACCTATAAGCGTGCGTCCCATGAATAAACTGGTTAAATTATAACTAGCCGCAAAACAAAAACATCCAAAGCTGCATATCAATGCATTCGTTGATAGAAGTAAACGAGGGTTTTTACTATCAAACAAAATCCCAACGGGGATTTGCAAGCTGGTGTACACCAGATAAAAAGAGGCACTTAATGCACCTGCGGTGAGTGCCGACAGGTTCATCTCCAACATGACGTAACCGATGATGATGCCAGATGATAGTTGTAAAAAAAATTGGAATAATACGAAAGTTACGCCAACAAGCCAGATGGGCCAGATAGATGGTGATTTGGGATAGGTTATTTTTTTCATAGTTTATCAAATCAGTTCTGTAACAACGCTTACGTCATCCCTAACACAGTGATGAATCTTCAATATTGCGGCATTGTGCCATATTTTGGAGAGCCTGTATTGTGTTCGGGATGTCAAGGAGGAAGTCAGTTACATGTTTATTAAATTTTATCCAAAAAAATCAGTAAGTCACGCTTGTCCTGCTCATGATGCCTGAGGTGATAGATAGCACTGGAAAAATCTAATCAACTACTTTATAGTTAGGGCGTGTTGACAATTGCTACCCCCTCCTACGTGCCTCGGCTTGTCCGAGGCATCCAGGAGATCTAGATTAAGAACAAATTTCCTCGTACAGATCAAGCCATTCTGGGTTAAGCTCGTCAATCAAATTAATGTTCCATTGTCTGCACCAGTTTTTAAAACGTTTTTCACGTCGATCAGCTT
>JAJZSG010000158.1 GCA_021849905.1 Pseudomonadota bacterium | reverse complement strand
GAATAAGCAAACGGCTAATGCAATAGGCGCCATAGTATCATAACGATTTAACCACTGAAGCTCTTTAAAGCGTGCCAAATCTGGAACTAATGCATAGTCAGTTTTAAACGATTCAGGTGCAAAAAACCAACCAAAATGGCTCCACTTAAACCCTTGATGCAGGGGTGAATGCGGATCGTGTTCTTTGTCTGCATGACGGTGATGTTGGCGATGATGGCTCGCCCACCACAGTGGGCCGCGCTGTGCCGAAGATGCACCCAGTAAAGCAAAAATAAACTGCCAAACGCGGTTGGTTTGAAAAGTTCGATGCGAAAAATAACGATGGTAAAATCCAGTTATCGCAAACATACGAACGCTATAAAGTAAAAAAGCCATGAAAACAGCAATAGGACTGACTCCTACAACGAACAGTAGAAGACATCCCAAATGCAAAACAATAAAAGGCACAGCGCGAACCCAGTCAATCGATTGATTTTTTAAGTTTTGTTCGAGACAGTCACTATCAAACCATCCTCTTAAGACCAAAAACCAACGTCGAAACATAAAGCGCGTTACTCCTTAAAAAAACTGGCCGTAACACGCCCAACGGGTATGCCAAATTTTTTCATAACAGCCGAGTTGAGCACTACATGCTCATCAACCCGATATAACCAATCATCCATAGACACATCAATGGTTTTGCCATTGTAAGGCACTTGCAAAACATAATTCATATGAATAGCATTACCAACCTGTTCGCCAGTTGCGGTTCCCGTCACATCAGCCGCTGTTGCTGTAAAATGATGCTTATCTTGACGAATCAAATGCCATTGACGACTTTGTTTTTCACCATCATCATATACAAAGTGCTCATCTAATACCCCATTATTGCCCGTCCAATGGCCATGCATGCTGACCGTAAACCGTCGACGCACTTCGCCTGAGTTTTTTTGAACCATACCATAGCCTTTAACCGGATGAGCAAAGAAATCATCGATCATGAGAATAGGCGTATTATTTTGATATTGACTGATTTTATTCATACCACATCCCTGGATTAAAACCGTTAAAAAACACAAGCTCGTCATGGTTAAGAGTTTTTTGTGGAACATTTTATCTCCTGATTATGTTCTTAAGCACACAAATTCAGATGAGTGTAGCACATCATATCAGAAGATAAACATCATTTTAATGTCCGTCATCAGCCCCGTATCGAACTCTACGTCCCGCGACTTGTTCACGGGATCCAGTTCTGGCGTAAAAGCTGGACTCCGCGGACAAGCCGCGGGGCGTAGGCTGGTTGGAATGGTGCTATGCCGCGGGAGTGACTCGTGCAGATAATCCATCCAAAAATACACGCGTGTCGGTTTTACCTGATGGTGCGTAAAAAAAGAACTGGTGTTGATTGTATACGTTATTTTCAACCTGAGATCCAATAAACTTATCCAGATTAACTGGAATACCCAATGACGCATCGTTAGATTTGGTAAAAAGTTCCTGTTGTAATCCAGTTAATTTATCTCGTTGTTGAGCAGCAATATCTTCACCAAACCATGAAGGACCCAACTGTTTTTTCTTATGGCGTTCTATCCGATACGCCGCTTGTTCACATTGCCAAACAGACAATGGCTTTGGTTTGTGTTTAATTTGTCTAAAATTGGGGTCAAACAGCCCTATGGGTCTAGACTGGATGGATCCAGAAGACGCTGTGATTCCACAACAGGAATCATCCGCAGTTAACTCCACTGATTGTTCTTTTTTAATCCCTAACTGTTTATTCAGTGCGTCACCAAAGCTCATGTTTTCTTGACTAAACGCTAAATCCCAAACTGTCGCGAGCAAATAAAACGGCATATACAACCCCGTCAAACACTGTGTCGGAATATCATTATTATGATTATGGCCGCCTTGTGGACTCAATCGAGCGTTCAATAATGATCGCGTATCGTGTTTGTGTTTATGGTCTTTTTCATCTGAAAATGAAAAATAGTGCTCATCTTCAATGCCTTCGTTAAACGCCCCCAATAGCCCAGTCCAAAAAGGAGACAAGCCTGGCGCACGATCAGCGGTAGCACCAATACTGATTAAATGTCCTAAAAAAAATAGTTTACGTAATGGATTAAAGGTCCAATTAATAAACAATCGAAACGGATTGAGTTGTTGCAGCCAATTTTCGGTATCATCTTGTTCGCTTGTTTCAGCAAGGGGCATATCCGTGTTATCTGGCTCAAACCAATCGAAGATCCTCCCAACCGTTTCACTCACATTTTCCAAGTTAAATGCCCAAATTGAAACACTAGAAATTAACGGATTCAAAACTAACATGACAAAATCAGGAAGTTTTTCCATCCACTTAAACAAAGGACGCGTTGTTTTAGCCACCGTCCACCATGTCCCTGCTGTACAAATACTCAGTGCAAGTGTTAATGTAAACATCAAGGCAAGACCTAAGCCCATAACAACATTCCGTACCGTTTTATTCGGCTCAGAAAAATAATGAGATAACCGTTTCCACCATTTATTAATAAATTCATTCGCTATCATGTCTGTAATCGCGTTATAGACCAGTAAACCATACGCAATCCCTGCAATTGAGGCCATTGGAACGATCAATACAGGCCAAGTTGTGACCGATAAAGCTGCAAACCAGGGAATAACAGTAAAGGCCTCAACTAGAAGATAGGTTGTGCCTAGACCCATGAATACACCGGCAATCGCACAAAATCCTTTTACAAGTTGGTAAACTAAACGACGATTGCGGTGTTTGGTTTGAAACATATCGAGCAAACTCTGTCGATCATCACGAGGTTGAGCAAGCCAAATACGCAATTGTTTTTGATAGTTTGTTTTACCGTCTTCTTCTAAAAACAATTGCACTGCAAACCATTTTTCCATGTCAATAATCGTTTTTTCAACGTGACGCTTGCGAGCCTGGCTCGCTTTATCCAATCGTTTGCACTCAAAATGACTCAGTAAATGCAATTGATGTTCATAGTCTTTGAAAAATTGCGGACGACTGGCGTCTGATTCGTCAGGAAAATACTCAAGCAAACAGGCTTTGGCTAATTGGCGCTCAAAATGATTGGCTTTAAACAGTTTTTTTATAGAGCCCTTAATATTTTGTAAATAAATTTCACCCTCATAGGCAACGGATAGCA
>JAJZSG010000030.1 GCA_021849905.1 Pseudomonadota bacterium | reverse complement strand
GTGAGAGCTGTACCCCATCTTGATTAAAAACAGACATAATGGACAGATTATTTTGCAATATGTCTTTAAAAAGTAAGCAGGATTATGATTGATGTTAAACTTATTACAAAACTCTGACTTCATAGCGCTAAATCAACAGTTAAAAAACGACCATCCAAAAAACAATATTACGCTGTTAATGGAGCAACTGAGACCACAAGGTTTCTCTGCAGACTTTAGCGGCTTGAGCCGCTTGCTTCAAGGCATGGAATCACTTATTCATCCAGATGACTTTCTGAAGAATCCGATGATGAAGACATGTATAGGTGGGGCACCACCTCAGAAGAAGCGGGGCTGATTTTAAGGTTGTAAAAGCCCCCAACACTTAAAATTAAATCATCGAGACAGGACTGTGGTGCTTTATGACTGATTAGCTTCAAACAAGATCTGATTTTAATGCGAGTTCACATTTGCGTACAAAAACAAGATCATGTACGATTATAAGTACGTAACAAGTGAGTGGAGAGTGAAATGGATGTTTTAAGTTATTCATCTTTACGAAATAATTTGGCTAGCATTTTAGATAAAGTGAATGAAGATCACGTATCTATATTGATTACACGACAAAAAGGAAAACCTGCGGTAATTATGTCTTTAGAGGATTTTAAATCTTATGAAGAAACCGCATATTTAATGTCTAGTCCAAAAAACGCCGAGCGGTTAAGTCGGTCAATTGCTGAGGTAGAAGCCGGCAAATCTAAACGCTACGGAATGTTAGAAGAATGATTTTGTCATGGGCTGCAAATGCGTGGGATGATTATTTATATTGGCAGTCTATCGATAACAAAACATTAAAAAGAGTCAATCTGTTGATTAAAGATATTTTTAGGCACCCCTTTGTAGGAATTGGAGATCCTGAGCCTTTAAAGTATAACTGGTCTGGTTATTGGTCTAGGAGAATTGATAGAGAGCATAGAATAGTTTATAAAACAACTGAAGACACAATATACATAGTTCAATGTAGATTTCATTATTAAGCTATTGATTCTCTCAAAGGTATAGAGTCCATATATGTCAACAGCACCTATGTTCATGAGGGCGCCTTGCAAAAAGACCAAGCTTGTTATCGATGTTAACATCACTAAAAAATCTTAGTTTTATTGCACTTTATCAGCAAATAAAAAATGTCCATCTGGAAAACACGATTGCGGTATTAGCTGAACAATTGGGGTCGCGAGGTTTTTCTGCTTTAACCCGACCTTTCATCAGCGACCAACCGTTATCGCTTGTTTAATGCAGCAAACGGAGACGAGCAAGAGGCAATTTCTCAAGGCGTGCGCGTTGTCAATAACAGACGAAGTCGAGAGGAAACTGATGATGAGGGCATGGTAGATGAGGGGTACCACCTTCAAAGAAGCGAGGCTGATTCAATCAAACAAACAACACGGAGTTGATTTGTTAGGTTGATTGTTTCAACAACGCTGATAAAAGTGTCCAATTTGCGCAAATTGCCTTGGCTGGCCTCTTCAGCTATAGTTAAAATTCAAATAAAAAGGGCATTGATGGCGGGTGACTATGGACAGTAACGAGACGAATAAAGCGGGTAAATGCCCGATTATGCACGGTGCAATCAAGCCAACCGATAGAACAAACCAGGATTGGTGGCCTAATGCGTTAAATCTTGATATTTTGCATCAGCAAGACACAAAGACCAATCCGATGGGACGTGATTTTAATTACCGCGAAGCATTCAAAAAATTAGACGTTCAGGCACTTAAAAACGATTTATGTGCGTTGATGACCGATAGCCAACCCTGGTGGCCGGCTGATTGGGGCCATTATGGTGGTTTGATGATTCGTATGTCCTGGCATGCGGCGGGCACTTATCGGATAGCGGATGGTCGCGGGGGTTCAAGTCGAGGCAGTCAGCGTTTTGCGCCACTCAATTCTTGGCCTGATAATGTTAATACAGATAAAGCGCGTCGACTGTTATGGCCGATTAAAAAAAAATACGGTAATACGATTAGTTGGGCTGATTTGATGGTGTTGGCAGGAACCATCGCTTACGAATCGATGGGTCTTAAAACTTACGGGTTTGGCTTTGGTCGTGAGGATATTTGGCATCCAGAAGACGATATTTATTGGGGTTCTGAAAAGGAATGGTTAGGTGCCACGCGCTATGACGACAGTAGCAGCCGAGAATCATTGGAAAATCCATTGGCAGCTGTTCAAATGGGCTTAATTTATGTCAATCCCGAAGGTGTGAATGGTAAGCCAGATCCCTTGAAAACAGCTCAAGATATTCGTTTAACCTTCCTACGTATGGCAATGAACGATGAGGAAACCGTTGCGTTAACTGCCGGTGGACATACGGTGGGTAAATGCCATGGTCGGGGTGATGTGACGCATTTAGGCGCAGCTCCCGAAGCTGCTGATATTGAAGACCAAGGTATGGGTTGGATCAACAAGACCACCCGAGGAATTGGTCGTGATACGGTTTCAAGCGGTATAGAAGGGGCATGGACTACACATCCAACGCAGTGGGATAACGGTTATTTTTATATGCTTCTTCACCATGATTGGGAGCAAAAGAAAAGTCCTGCCGGTGCTTGTCAATGGGAGCCTGTGAGCATTAAAGAAGAGGATAAACCGGTTGATGTTGAAGACCCATCTATCCGATACAATCCCATCATGACGGATGCGGATATGGCCATTAAAATGGATCCCACCTATCAGCAAATTGCAGAACGATTCTATAAAGACCCGAATTACTTTGCAGACGTATTCGCACGAGCCTGGTTCAAATTAACCCATCGCGACTTAGGCCCAAAGACTCGGTATTTGGGACCTGATGTTCCGAAAGAGGATTTAATTTGGCAAGATCCAGTGCCTGCAGGCAAGCGTGATTATGATGTTGCCGTTGTAAAAGCAAAAATTGTGGCAAGTCACTTAAGCATCTCTGACATGGTGACTACCGCATGGGACAGCGCTCGAACCTATCGTGATTCAGACCGGCGAGGGGGTGCAAATGGTGCGCGGATTAGACTTGCGCCACAAAAAGATTGGGTAGGGAACGAACCTGGGCGTTTGGCCGCGGTATTGTCAGTTCTTGAAGGCATTGCTGCTGATACCGGTGTCAGTGTGGCGGATGTGATTGTATTGGCTGGGAATGTGGGTGTCGAACAAGCCGCACAGGCTGCTGGATTTCGTATTACGGTTCCTTTTGCTCCCGGGCGAGGAGATGCAACGGTGCAATCGACCGATGTTGAATCCTTTGCGGTGTTAGAGCCGCTTCATGATGGTTATCGTAATTGGCTTAAACACGACTACTCAGTTACTGCTGAACACTTACTCATTGATAGAACTCAGCTCATGGGGCTGACTGCGCCTGAAATGACGGTCCTTGTTGGTGGCATGCGTGTTTTAGGCACAAACTATGGTGCAACGAAGCATGGCGTATTTACTGAACGTGAAGGCGTTTTAACGAATGATTTTTTTGTTAATCTGACAGATATGGCTAATCAATGGATACCCACCGATAACGATTTGTATGATGTGTGTTGTCGTGAAACAGGAAAAATCAAGTGGAGTGCGACGCGAGTGGATCTCATTTTTGGCTCGAATTCTGTTCTTCGTGCCTACAGTGAAGTCTATGCTCAGGATGATAACAAAGAAAAATTTGTAAACGATTTTGTTGCCGTATGGGTTAAGGTCATGAATGCTGACCGGTTTGATTTAATATAAGGGGTTCCTGGTGATAAATGGATAAAGGATGATAGTGAATGAAATCGACACCTGATCCTGAAATATAGCATTGGCGTGCTGCTTGGGCTGTTGGGGGATGAGTTGTAGACGAGGTGATTGATATTTCGTAGGACTATATTTTGGTCTGAAATGCGAGTCCCAGGCTTATTTTTTTGTAAAATCAGCCGAGTTTGAGTATATACTTGTTTTTATTGAGTGCACTCTTGATTGTCGAGCCGTTATGAAAAAAACCATTTTGATTCTAAATACTGGTGGCACGATTAGTTCTGTTAAAACAGACCATGGTTATGTGCCTATGGCTGGTTATGTTGAGTCTGTTTTTAAAAAGACGGCTGCATTATCTCATAATGATTTGCCTGATTATGTTATCAAAGAATATCAGCCTTTATTGGATTCATCGAACATGACGGTTTCGGATTGGAATCAGATTGCAAATGATATTGCCAATGAATATGACCACTATGATGGATTTGTTGTTTTCCATGGAACAGATACCATGGCCTATACGGCATCGGCGTTATCGTTTATGTTGGAAAATCTGGATAAGCCGGTTATCTTAACAGGCTCTCAAATCCCTTTGTCTGAAGTGCGTAACGATGCATTGGACAATGTGATTACCTCGCTTTATCTCTGTGCGCATTATCCACTGAAAGAAGTATGCGTTTATTTCAATCAGCGATTGCTTCGCGGTAATCGGGCGCAGAAAGTGAGCGCAGAGCAATTAAATGCCTTCGACTCACCTAATTTTCCTTATTTGGCATCGATTGGAACGGGTATTAAGTTGCATCATGAGTTGCTCCTGGCGCCCCCTATCAAGCCTTTTCATCTGCAAACCATGAGTCCTCATTTCATCGCCAACTTTCGTCTTTTTCCAGGCTTTGCAACAGAAGTCTTACATTATATGTTGCAGCAGCCTTTACAGGGGCTTATTTTGGAAACGTATGGTGCGGGCAACGCACAAAACAATGATTCACGTTTTTTAACGCTGCTAGAGGATGCCTGTCAGCGTGGTGTGGTTATTGTTAATTGCACGCAGTGTCAGCATGGGCGTGTTGAAATGAATCAATATGATACGGGTTATACGTTGAAAAAAGCAGGCCTTATTAGCGGGCATGACATGACGCCAGAGGCCGCCCTTTGTAAGCTGATGTATTTATTGAGTAAGTATACCGAAATATCTGACATTAAAGTTTTGATGGAAACAAATTTGTTTGGGGAGCTGAGTCGAGTTTAGGAGATTCTTAGGGGCTAAGACTTTAAATTTAATGATAAACAGAGTCTTTATTAGGCGATTGGCCTTGAGAAAATTGCCAATTACTTTGGCTGAGCTATACTACGAAAATAAATAAATATTCAGTCATTGTGAAACATTTATTTATCTTTTATACATAAACTAAGGAGCTATGCCATGAAAACACAATTTTTTCAAGCTATAATCTTCGTAATTACGCTAACGGTAATGAGTATAAGTCAAGCGTGCCAAACCTCTAATAATGATGGTTGTACAAGTAAGGGTCAAGCGTGTATTTGCAGCAATACTGGATACCCCGGAATATGTGCACCTGAAGGTAATTGTATACCAGATTATCTTTTTTGCCATTGTGGATGATAAAATATTTTATAATGCCAAAATAAGTTTATTTTGGCATTAGATTTAATGTGTTTAAAAACAAATTATTGCTTTCTTATTCAAGACAATCCTATCATCTAGTATGTATACTTTTATCAACCATTTCTCTGAGATCTCGTGATAAATCATGTTTCGCCAAGTCCTGCAATTGCGCTTGCATCAACGTTTGTCTAGGTACATCTAATCGTTGCCAGCGAGTAAATGGCGTGACTAGACGGGCTGTGATTTGTGGGTTTATTTTATCGAGTTTTAGTAACATTTTCGTCAAAAATGCATAACCACTGCCATCGATAGCATGAAAATGACGCGGATTTCCTTGTGAAAACGCACCGATAACTGCACGAACTTTATTGGGGTTTTTGATATTAAACTCAGGGTGTGTTAGCAATTGCTCGACCGTTGTTAAAGCTCCCGGTAGTTCACAGCTCGCTTGTAAAGCAAACCATTTATCTAAAACCAGGTCTTCTTTTTTCCATTGATTATAAAATGACGTGATGCAATGCTTGCGCGTGTCTTTATCTGTGCAGTTGACGAGGAGTGCGAGACTGGCAATTTGGTCGGTCATGGTTTTTGCCGTTTCAAATTGTGTTTTACACAGGGGCAATGCCTTGGCTTCATCGGCCTTCATCATCAACCAAAGACAGATATGCCTTAATTTTCGTTGACCGTAGGCTTGACCATTTAATTCATTTTTTTCTTTCCGCCATAAATTCTGGTACAACGTCTGTGCGTCGTTAAAGAGAACACGCCCCAGTTCTATGCGGAAAAAGTCACGGATTGCTTCAACGTGCTCAACATCAACATGGGTCAGTGATGATGCAACCTCTTCAAAACTGGGGGGTGTTAACAGTGCCGCCCGTAAAGCGGCATCGAGGCTGTCATCGCTAAGAATATGCTGATACGCCTTGAGTAAAGCTGTTGGAATATGCCATGTTTCTTTGGGTGTATCATAGCAAGCGTTTAAACAAGTCAGCGCTAATTGCTGTGCGGCATCCCATTTGGCAAAACCATTGGTTTCAAAACGCAGTAAGGCGAGCAGCTCATCTTGACTAACGGTTTGTTCTAACTTGATAGGTGCTGAAAAATCACGCAATAGCGATACAATGGGTTTTTCTTGTAACCCATCAAATGAAAACGTTTGCGTTGTTTCACGTAATTCTAATAGAGGTTGTTTAATTGATAGCGGTTGTCCCTGCTGATTAAACAACGCGATGTTGATGGGGATGTGAAAGGGTTGTTTGTTTTTGCATTCTGGCGTTGGTGCACAGGATTGTGTCAGCGTTAATGTTAAGCACCCATTGGCATAATCGCTTTGAACCACAACTTTAGGGGTGCCTGCCTGGCTGTACCAGCGTTTGAACTGAGTGAAATCAACGTGATTGGCATCTTCCATTGCTTTCACAAAATCATCGATGGTGACGGCTTGTCCGTCATGACGTTGAAAATACAAATCCATCCCTTTTCTAAAACCAGCCGCACTGAGAAGGGTTTGTTGCATTCGAATCACTTCCGCACCTTTGTTGTAGATGGTTGCGGTATAAAAATTATTAATTTCTTGGTAAGACTCAGGTCGTACCGGATGAGCCATGCTGCCGGCGTCTTCTGGAAATTGAATGTTTCGTAATGCTTTGACATCTGAAATGCGATCGACATCCCGTGAGTTCATATCGCGTGAAAACTCTTGATCACGAAAGACGGTTAATCCTTCTTTTAAACTCAATTGAAACCAATCACGACAGGTAATACGATTACCTGTCCAGTTGTGAAAATATTCATGTGCTACAACACTTTCAATACCGGCATAATCTTGATCTGTTGCAGTATCGGGGCGTGCGAGTATATATTTCGAATTAAATATATTAAGCCCTTTATTTTCCATCGCCCCCATATTGAAATCACTGACAGCGACTATCATGAAGATATCCAGGTCGTATTCACGACCATATTGTTCTTCGTCCCAGCGCATGGCTTTTTTAAGTGATTCTATCGCATGTTGGCATTTATCTTCATTTCCGGGTTCGACATAAACACGCAATTCAACCGTTCTACCGGAGCAGGTCACAAATTGGTCTGATACGCAACTCAGCTTGCCTGCAACTAGGGCAAATAAGTATGAGGGCTTTTTAAACGGATCTTGCCAAACAACCCAGTGTCGCCCATCCGATTTTTCGCCAGAGTCCATCATATTTCCGTTGGATAACAATACCGGGTAATCTGCCTTTGATGCGCTAATGCGCGTTGTAAAGAGCGTTAATACGTCAGACCTGTCGGGAAAAAATGTCATTCGTCGAAAGCCTTCCGCTTCACATTGAGTGCAAAACAGGTGATTTGAACGGTATAGACCCGATAATTTCGTATTGTTTTGTGGATAAATTCGAGTGATGATGTTTAATTTAAATTCATCTGGAGATGATGAGATAACCATATTCTGGCCATCCATGTGGTATGCGGATTGTGGGAGTTCGGTTTCATCAATCATGATGTTGATAAGTTCGAGTTCATCGCCATGCAAATATAGGTTTCCGGGATGCTGGCGTTTTAACTGCATTTGGTTTTTGACTAAAGCATGGTCATCGAATAACTCAAAATCAAGTAAGACTGATGTCACAGAAAACGCGGGGGGCGTATAATTTTTTAAATAAATAGTTTTATCAAACATAGGGGATAGTTCCTTGCTTTTCTAGTAACTTTACTGCATATTGCGCCGGCACTAAATCTTGGTTTATGACCAAGATTTAGTGCCGGCGATCATTTGGTTATTGGCATTGAACTGGTTGGTTATGGTACTTACGGCAGGTACAGTAACAGAGATTGTTTTTACTCCACGCTTTACAGTTAGAATACACACCAAGACCTCCGCTTTGATTATCGTGACATTCTCTTCCGTTATATGTGGCACATTGTTCAGCAGTACAGGCATTAGTCATAGTTGGAAATACAAAAATGATGGTAAAAAATGTATAACATATTACAGACTTTCTGAAATAACACGATAAAATATTCATATACAACTCTCCACAAATAATAATCACTAAAACAGTAATTGAATTTTTTACTCTGGTCAAACTAAAAAATTTAAGCTAGAACGACAACCCGAAATCGGTTTATGCCATAGTTTAAAACGTCCTGGTTTTAAATATTGGCGCATGATTTTAATGACATCGGCTTCCGATAGGCCGTTGTCCTTTTTAATTTTGTCGAAAGAAATATCATCGGCCCACGCCATGCGAATAATCTCGTCAATGAAGGCTTCGTTAAGCTGTGTTTTCATTCAATCCCCTTTGCAATGCAGGAGTATCATGACCCCATTATTCCTCGTTATTATACCAGTCAAAACTAAGCTGCCGGTCATCTTTTTTCTTTTGCGTGCGACGCGTTGAAGGCGCACGATTGCGACTGCCCAATGTTTTGTTGACTGCTTGGGCGTTTTCTTTAAATCCATCTTGTTGTCGACGTTTTGCAATTTCAGCACGAGCAAACTTAATGGCCACATCATGTTCTACAATGGGCTTGGGGTAATTTGCGGATGGGTTATTCATAGTCCATGGTTCATGAATAAACACATCTGAAACTGATTTTAATTCCGGCACATAACGGCGGATGAACTGACCTGTCGGGTCGTGGTCATAAGACTGCTTAATGGGGTTATACATGCGAATCGCATTAATACCTGTAACACCTGATTGCATTTGAAACTGTGAATAGTGAATCCCGGGCTCATAATCGGTGAAAAGCTGCGCTAAAAAGGGTGCTGTTTTTCGCCAATCAAGCCATAAATGATAACTGGCAAAGGAGACTAACATCGCACGCATTCGAAAGGTTATCCAACCATTAGCATGTAATGAACGCATGCAGGCATCGATTAATGGGTAGCCCGTATTTCCCGTTTTCCATGCATCGAAAAAGTCCTCTCTAAAAAAGGGTTCACGCATGCCTTCAAAGGCTTCATGCATGCATTTAAACTCGATATCAGGCTGTTGCTCGAGCTTTTGGATAAAATGACAATGCCAAGCAAGACGAGACAAAAAAGCGGATAGATTACGATGAAAAAAGGCTGCGTCTACATCGTCTCTGCTCGACAGAAATGCCATCTTGGTAATTGTGGCCTGTTCTATTTCCTTTATGGAGAGGGTGCCATAGGTAATATGTGTACTCAAGCGGGAGCAATGTCTTGCCGATAAACCCGGTTTAGAAATCGTCGCCGTATAATAACGGCCGCGCGTGTTCAGAAATGAATCCAGCGTTCTGAGCGCTTCTTTGCGACCGCCTGATTGCACGCATCCAATGTTTTGAGCTCCAAACAGTATATGATTTTTTTCAGGTAAGGGGTCTGACAAACAACTCTGAAAGCCAATTAAACCGGTGGGTAATGTGATGAGTGATGACGCCATCCGTGCATTACGCGTAGCGCCCCAACTATCACGGCTTTTTAATCGACGCACGACCCCATTGGTTGGGTATTCATGCCATGACAATTCTTGTGCTTTACACCATTGTGCGACTCGAATATCGCGTTGGTAGGTCCAATAATTTCCGGTTTCTTCATGTGACCACAAGGTAAAACCGCCTGTTTCTTTAAGTAAACAGGTTAGTACGTCCAAGACTTCTCCTGTGCGAATCACAAGCCTTGTACCCAGGGCTTCTAATGCGTGTTGCAAATCGATAAGCGAGTCGTGAATAAAATGCCAATGACGCCGCGAGCTATCGGGTAGCGTCCAAAGTTCTGGCTCAATGATGTAAAGTGGTAGCACGATGCCATGACGAGCAGCCTCTTTGATGGGTGCGTGATCACTGATTCGTAAATCCCGCTTGAACCAAACTATATTAATGGGATACGTCATGTTTTTTACTCTGGAGGTAATCTAAGTATCATACCAATGCGTATTAATCTATTCAGTATTTGCCTTGTTATTTTTTTCTTCGAGCCTTATTTTTAAAACGGCGTTATTCATTCTATACTCTAGAATATAGAAAAAAATTCGATGTAAATCTTGTTGAAATATAAAAATGAAAAAGGATATCTCATGAGCGCACAAGATTTTTTAGATGGTTATACGCACCGTTTCATTGGCGACAAGGAAGATGAGATGAGCTTGGGCGAGTACTTGGAGTTATGTCGAGTTGACCCATCTGCCTATGCTAACCCCGCGCAGCGTCTGTTGATGGCCATTGGTGAGCCTGAAAGCGTTGATACACGGCATGATCCCATTTTATCGCGTATTTTTTCTAATAAAGTGATTCATCGTTATGACGTGTTTAAAGAATTCTATGGTATGGAAGAGCCCATTGAGCAGGTGGTGGGGTTCTTAAAACATGCAGCCCAAGGTTTGGAAGAAACTAAGCAGGTGTTGTACCTATTGGGTCCTGTTGGGGGTGGTAAGTCTTCTTTGGCTGAAAAACTAAAGCAGCTCATGCAAAAAATTCCTATTTATGTGATAAAAGGCTCGCCAGTGCATGATTCACCGTTATCTTTGTTTGATGCTGAGGAAGATGCGGCTTTATTGAATGAGCGTTTTGGTATACCTGAGCGTTATTTACGTTATGTTTTATCGCCTTGGGCTATCAAGCGGCTTCAGGAGTTTAATGGGGATATTAATCAATTTCGAGTCCTTCGTATTAAGCCTTCACGAATGAAACAAATTGCAATCGCAAAAACTGAGCCAGGTGATGATAATAATCAAGATATTTCATCGTTAGTGGGTAAGGTTGATATTCGAAAGCTTGAAACATTTTCGCAAGATGATGCAGATGCTTACAGCTACTCCGGCGGACTGTGTCGAGCAAATCGTGGGTTACTTGAATTTGTTGAAATGTTTAAAGCACCGATTAAGGTCTTACACCCTTTATTAACGGCAACTCAAGAAGGCAATTACAACGCCACTGAAGGGCTTTCATCGATTCCCTTTGAAGGGATTATTCTTGCGCACTCTAACGAATCTGAGTGGCAAACATTTCGTAATAATAAAAATAACGAAGCATTTATCGATAGAATTAATATCGTTAAAGTGCCTTACTGTTTACGTGTTTCAGAAGAGTTGAAAATTTATCGTAAACTCATTGAAAATAGCTCATTGAATAAAGCCCCTTGTGCACCCGGTACTCTTGATATGCTGGCACAATTTTCCGTATTAACCCGGCTAAAAGAACCACAAAACTCCAGTATTTACTCAAAGCTCAGGGTCTATAACGGCGAAAGTCTGAAAGATACCGATCCAAAAGCGAAGTCGTATCAGGAATATCGTGATTTTGCGGGTGTGGATGAGGGAATGACCGGTATTTCAACGCGCTTTGCATTTAAAATTTTGTCGAAAGTATTTAATTTTGACAATACGGAAATTGCGGCCAATCCGGTTCATCTCCTTTACGTTTTGGAGCGTCAAATAGAGCAAGAGCAATTGCATCAAGACATGCATGAAAAATATTTGTCCTTTATCAAAGAATTTCTCTCGCCTAAATATGTTGAGTTTATTGGCAAAGAAATTCAAACCGCCTATTTGGAATCTTATTCTGAATATGGTCAGAATATTTTTGACCGCTATATCACCTACGCTGACTTCTGGATTCAGGACCAAGATTACCGCGACCCCGATACCGGTGAAATATTCGATAGAGCGTCGCTTAACGCAGATCTTGAAAAAATTGAAAAACCAGCTGGTATTTCTAATCCGAAGGATTTCCGTAATGAGGTGGTTAATTTTGTGTTGAGGGCTCGGGCGAATAATCAGGGCAATAATCCCAAATGGAACAGCTATGAAAAATTAAGATCAGTCATCGAGAAAAAAATGTTCAGCAACACGGAAGATTTATTGCCGGTTATATCTTTTAATGCTAAAGCATCTGAAGATGACAAGAAAAAACATGCTGAATTTATTGCACGCATGGTTGATAAAGGATACACCCCAAAACAAGTGAGATTGCTCTGTGAATGGTACTTGCGTGTTCGTAAGTCACAATAACGAGCTGAACTTAATTGGAGCAGCTAAACCATGACGCAGTTCATTGATAGACGGCAAAACAGCAGTAAAAAAAATACCGTTAATCGGCAGAGATTTTTGCGTCGATATAAAAATCAAATTAAGCGCGCCGTATCTGATGCAATTGGACGGCGTAGCATCACGGAAATTGAAAAAGGTGAGCGGGTGGTTATTCCTGCAAAAGAATTATCAGAGCCTCGCTTTCATCGTGGTCCCGGTGGTCGTGTTGAGCGTGTTTTACCAGGTAATAATGAGTTTTTATCAGGGGATAAAATAAAACGACCAGATAAAAACGGTGGCAAAGATGCGGGTGAGCAGGCAAGCAATACCGGTGAAGGTGAAGATGATTTTGCCTTTGAGTTGTCACGAGAAGAGTTCCTTGAATTATATTTTGAGGATTTAGAATTACCTGATTTGGTTAAAAAAGAATTAGTGCGTGTGGAGACCTTTAAAACAATACGAGCAGGGGTCACGACTAGTGGCACACCGACTAATATTAATATTTTGCGTTCCATGCGTCAGGCCACCGGGCGACGCATGGCCTTGGCAACCCCTTATAAAAAGCAATTGGTTGCCTTGGAAGCAGAATTAGAAGCTTTACTTGAGGCACCTTCGCATCATGATGAAGAGCTTCATCATCTTCGACGAGACATTGAACGTTTAAAAAATAAAATAAAAACTGTGCCGTTTATTGATACCATCGATTTGCGTTATAACAATCGTTTGCGCATTCCTGCACCATCGACGCAGGCTGTTATGTTTTGCATTATGGACGTTTCAGGTTCGATGGATGAGCCTAAAAAAGACATTGCCAAGCGCTTTTTTATTTTGTTGTATCTTTTTTTGACAAAGAATTATAAAAAAATTGAATTGGTGTTTATACGCCATCATACATCAGCGAAAGAGGTCAGTGAACACGACTTTTTTTATTCTCGTGAAACGGGTGGTACGGTGGTTTCAAGTGCGCTTGAATTGTTAAATCATACTATTGAAACGCGTTTTAGTCCAAGTGCCTGGAATATTTATGTGGCACAAGCATCTGATGGCGATAATTGGAATGCGGACTCGCCCTATTGTCTTGAGTTGGTCAGGGATAAAATTATGCCTTTGCTGCAATATTTTGCATATATTGAAATCATGCCTCGTCACCATCAAAGTTTATGGGAAGTTTATCAACAAGTACAAGAGCAATACCCTAACTTTGCCATGGAAAATATTGATAGAGTCGCTGATATTTATCCTGTCTTTCGTGCCTTGTTCAAAAGGAAAAACGCATGAAAAAACAGCCATTATCCACGGGTTCGGAATGGACTTTTGAGCTTATTCAAACCTATGAGCGTGAAATTGCGCGCTTAGCGCGAGATTTCAAACTAGACACCTACCCGAATCAAATTGAGGTGATTAGTGCGGAACAGATGATGGATTCTTATGCCTCGGTTGGTATGCCCATCGGATACAATCATTGGTCATTCGGAAAGCATTTTGTGGGTGTGGAAAAAAGTTATCAGCGTGGACAAATGGGATTGGCTTATGAGTTGGTGATTAACTCAAATCCTTGTATTGCTTATTTAATGGAAGAAAATACAATGGCCATGCAAGCACTGGTCATTGCGCATGCCTGTTATGGGCATAATTCTTTTTTTAAGAATAATTATTTATTTAAAATGTGGACATCAGCGGATGCCATTATTGATTATTTGGTTTTTGCTAAACACTATATTGCTGAATGCGAAGAAAAATACGGCATTGATGAGGTGGAAACCATTTTAGATGCCTGTCATGCATTGATGAATTATGGTGTAGATCGCTATAAACACCCGGCTGCCTTATCCATACAAGAAGAAAAAATTCGTCAACAAAATCGTGAAATTTATCTGCAATCGGAAGTCAATGAGTTATGGCGAACGATCCCACAGCGTCAATCGGTAGGACAAAATGGCGTAAAAAATCGTTTTCCAGACGAGCCTCAAGAAAATATCTTGTATTTTATTGAAAAAAACGCCCCTTTACTTGAGCCTTGGCAACGTGAAATTGTGCGTGTGGTTAGAAAGATTGCACAATATTTTTATCCTCAAGGGCAAACAAAAGTCATGAATGAGGGCTGGGCCTGCTTTTGGCATTATACGCTTATGCATGCACTGTATGATGAGGGGCTCGTGACCGATGAATTTATGATAGAAATTTTACAAACACATACGAATGTCATCATACAGCCGCCCTATCATAGTCCCTATTTTAATGGAATTAATCCGTACACTTTAGGCTATCACATGATGCAAGACATTAGGCGTATTTGTGAGAACCCAACAGATGAAGATAAACGCTGGTTTCCTAATTTGGTTTATCAAGATTGGTTAGCTAGTCTTGATCATGCCATGCGAAATTTTAAAGATGAAAGCTTTATTGCACAATACCTCTCACCTCGTCTTATCCGTGAGATGAAATTATTTCTATTGGTTGATGATGATCAACGTCCAGAGCTAACCATCGGTGCGATTCATGATGAGTCGGGTTATCAATTGATTCGCGAGGCCTTATCTCGGCAATATAATCTGGGTAACCTGGAATTAGATATTCAGGTTTTTTCAGTGGATGTTGGAGGCTCGCGCGCATTAACATTGCATTATACACAGCAAAATAGAGTGCCATTAAGCGCTGAAACAGATGCCGTTTTGAAACATTTACATGTGTTATGGCAATTTCCAGTTATCTTAAAGGCAATTGATAGCCGGGGGCAGGTTAGTGCTGAATACCATTGTCCGCCTCTTGCCGCCCGACGTGCTGGAGAATCTGGTTAAATTGTTCTACTTTAGCATTTTGGCTTGATTGGCAAGGATATTGCTTGCTAACGCCCAGTAATGCGACTTGTGAGACTGTCATTTTATTTTTATCACTATCTTGACTTGAAATATCACGATAGGTTTGCTGTATCAGATTATTTAGGTCTTCGGCACTTAATTGGGTCGATGGCGGTAAACAGAATAATGGCCTGCCGGCGCGCTGGGCATTTTCATTTGCAAGCATCAGGCTTTCAGCAATACTCTCGCTAGTTAATATCAAAATATTACGTGCAGAACGTGCCCAAGCTTGGGATTCCGGGTCGGCTTTCATTTCCATTTGTGGAATATTGCTGACGATATTCATGTAATGATCAATGGTATCCGCGTAAGTATTTAATGATATTGTGAGCAGTAGAAAAATGATGCGATGCATGTTGATTCCTAATCGTAGATAGATGACATAAATGTACGGTTTCTTCGTTTAAGAATCAATGGAATCTATTGGCGAAGCAAACGATGATTATTGTTGTCTTGAGTAATCATTTGCGTCGTACGGTAAGGATTAATATCCAAGCCTCCCCGTCGCGTATAGCGGCCATAAACAGTTAAAGCTTGGGGCTTGCATCGATTCAAAATATCAATAAAAATTCTCTCTATGCATTGTTCGTGAAATTCGTTGTGATTTCTAAACGAGACAATATATCTTAATAGGCCTTCACGATTTATTTTAGGTCCTTCGTAGCTAATTTGGATGCTGCCCCAATCGGGTTGGTTTGTAACCAGACAATTTGATTTGAGCAGGTCAGAGCAGAGGGTTTCGCGAACAAATTCATTATGCGTTTCAAGAAAAGAGGGTTCAACTTGATAGACAAAATGGCTAATATCTTGTTCATCAAGATTCTCGCCTTCAAATTGAGTCTTTATTGATTCATTGCGTGATGCATTAAGAGGTAAAATTTTAACGAATACGTCAGCTTGAATATAGTGCTCCAGATCCTGTTTGATTGTTTGTTCTACCGCTTCCCGTGATTTAAATGAGGCATTATTGAAGGAATTAAAATAAAGTTTCATGGATTTGGATTCGACAATCATTGGAGACTCACAACCGTATATGATTTCTGCAGTTGCAACAATGGGTTTTCCTTTTTCGTTAAGCCATGACACTTCATAATGATTCCAGCAATCAAAACCTCGAAAAGGAAGCTTTAGTGGGTCAATGCCAATTTCGCGTCGTTTATCAGCACGAGCAATAGGAAAAAGGCGTGTTGGATTATAGGTTAAATCGTAATCTGATGATTGACCCAATTCTGAATGAATTTCCGACATGATTGCTTCCGTCCTGATTATGTTTTTTTGGTAATTATATCATGAATATCCTAGTACTCATTTAAGCGAAGCTGTGTTAAGTTAACTACATCATTCATTTGAGATTATGCATGCGCATTATATACGGATGTATTTTATTGCTTGCTTTAGGGCTTGGTCACGCAGCTCGAATCAAAGACATTACGACCTTATCTGGCGTCAGGGATAACCAGTTGATTGGGTACGGTCTGGTCGTTGGTTTGGATGGTACCGGTGATCGCACGGTTCTAGCGCCATTTACTGAACAAACGTTTCGTAACATGTTGTTGCAGTTTGGTATACGGATGCCAGAAGGTAAAAATGCTCAACTAAAAAACGTTGCCGCAGTTGCTGTGAGCGCAAATTTAAGCCCTTTTTCACGCATTGGTCAAAAAATTGATGTCACTGTCTCGTCTTTGGGTAATGCAACGAGTTTACGAGGCGGGACTTTATTGATGTTGCCCTTGCACGGTGCAGATAATCAAATTTATGCGATGGCGCAGGGTAATGTATCCGTTTCAGGGGTTGGTTCGAAGGGTGCTGATGGCTCGACGGTG
>JAJZSG010000029.1 GCA_021849905.1 Pseudomonadota bacterium | reverse complement strand
AGATTCCAATCGCCACATAGCCACCTTAGCAATCCAATATCGAAATAATTCCGCTTGCTTACGCGCGCAGCTCGGATTAGTCCGAGCTGCGTGACAGGCACTTACCCGGCGATTGTGACAGGATACGATTAAAGTGCCTAAATGTTATCCTAAATTTACCCTTCATAGAAAGATGAAGTTGATTCAAAGAAGAGCGTATGGGTTTAGAAATTTTGAAAATTACAGAACTCGTGTTAGCGTGCTCTGTTGTTGATCAGATAAAGTGCCCCCGTAAATGGAAAAGACCCTAAATTGATAGTTGGTGCGCCCGGAAGGAATTGAACCTCCGACCCTCTGGTTCGTAGCCAGATACTCTATCCAGCTGAGCTACGGGCGCATTGTTTGCTTTGGCGGAGAAAGAGGGATTCGAACCCTCGATGGGATTTCTCCCATACTCCCTTAGCAGGGGAGCGCCTTCGACCACTCGGCCATCTCTCCGGTCAATGGATGCGAATTATATCAGGTATTTATGACGCGTCAACTCTCCGTGAGGTAGAATAAAAAAATAATTTTCTAAATTGCTATTGGTCAAATATTACTGTTATCTTTAGTCTTTTGTTCATATCCAGTTGTCATAATCATGTGCTATGAGATGACAATATCCTTTTTGTTGTATAGGGAGACACAATGAAGCACAAGTCAAATTTGGATGGGTTAGCGGTGTATGTGGTTGATGGGAGTCGTACACCGTTCTTAAAAGCGAAAGGTGTAGGGGCGTTTAGTGGGGCTGATTTAGCAGTTGCTGCCGGAATGCCTTTGCTAAATCGTCAGCCTTTTTTACCCGCGGAACTTGATGAGGTGATTATCGGCTCTGCGATGCCTGGACCTGATGAGGCAAATATTGCACGTGTTGTCTCTTTGCGTTTAGGCTGTGGTGATCAAGTTCCTGCGTTTACTGTGATGCGAAATTGTGCTTCAGGTATGCAAGCGATTGATAATGCGGCCATGCAAATTGCCAGTGGACGAAGTCAATTGGTATTAGCGGGGGGCACGGATGCGATGAGTCGTGCGCCATTGCTTTTGAATTTAAAAATGGCTGATTGGCTTGCTCACTGGTTTGCTGCAAAAAAAACAACCCAACGATTGAGTTTGTTAACTCGTTTGAGACCGGCTTATTTAACGCCTGTCATTGCATTGCTACGAGGGTTAACGGATCCGATTGTTGGCCTTAATATGGGGCAAACCGCAGAAAATCTTGCTTATCGCTTTAATATTACACGTCAGCAAATGGATGAGTTTGCCAGTGAAAGTCATCATCGACTGGCTCGTGCTTACGCTGATGGGCGCATGCATGAAGTGATTCCAATTATTGATTCAAAAGGGCGCTGTTATACGCAAGATAATGGTGTTCGTGCTGATTCAACAGTGGAGCAGCTTGGTAAATTAAAACCTTTTTTTGATAAAAAATACGGCATGGTGACGGCTGGAAATAGTTCACAAATTACCGATGGCGCGTGTTTATTACTGCTGGCTAATGCAGACGCTGTGAAAAAATATGGATTAACAGTGATGGGTCGCATTGTTGACTCACAATGGAGTGGATTAGATCCATCTCAAATGGGTCTAGGGCCTATTCATGCAATGACGCCTATTTTACAACGACATCGTTTAAAACCAGATGATATGGATTGTTGGGAAATCAATGAAGCGTTTGCAGCTCAAGTTCTTGGGTGTTTAGCGGCCTGGGATGATGCAGATTATTGCCGAACACATTTTGGTCTAAACAAACCGTTGGGTTCACCATCACGCACCCTACTTAATAAAGACGGTGGGGCAATTGCAGCGGGTCATCCCATTGGTGCGAGTGGCGCGCGGATTGTGCTGCATGTATTAGAGGATTTGCAGCAGTTTCAAGGCACACGAGGTATTGCGTCTATTTGTATCGGCGGAGGACAAGGCGGAGCAATGTATTTAGAACGTACAACAGAGGTGGTTGCATCATGAGTCATTATAAACATTGGGAAATGCAAATCGATGCGGATGGAATTGTTTGGTTAGGCATCTCTCGTCACGAGGCATCTGTAAACAGTATCAGTAACGATGTTTTAGATGAATTAAACAGTTTACTGCAAGAAATTTCTCTGATTGAAAAGGCTTCCGGGTTAATTATTCACTCTCTAAAACCGAAAGGATTTATTGCGGGTGCTGACGTGAACGAGTTTGTAAATTTTAAAAATCCTGCCGAAGCAGTCGATTTTTTAAGAAAAGGACAGGCTGTTTTCTCACGTTTAGAATTGTTATCGATTCCCACGGTTGCAATGATCGATGGTTTTTGCATGGGTGGTGGTTTTGAATTGGCTTTGGCCTGTGATTATCGTGTTGCAACCGATGATGACGCAACTCGTTTGGGCTTGCCTGAAGTTATGTTGGGTATTCACCCGGGGTGGGGAGGAACGGTAAGACTACCTAAGTTAATTGGAGGATTTCATGCATTATCTAACGTTATTTTAACCGGTGCGGCCTTGTCTGCTAATAAAGCCAAGAAATTGGGTATGGTTGACGATGTTGTTCCTTTAAGACAATTAAAGCGTGCGGCTATTTATTTTATTAAAAATAAACCGCCCAAGCACAAACCAGGCTTTTTAAAAACACTGACGCAATATGCCTGGGTTCGATCATTAGCTGCAAATTTGATGCGGCGCGAAGTGACTAAAAAAATAAGCAAAGCACACTATCCCGCCCCTTTTGCTGTGATTGATTTATGGGAGAAAGAAGGTGGATTTGATGAACGAGCCTATCTAAAAGAAGCAGATTCAGTTGAGCAACTGGTTACACATGGTGAAACCTCAGTTAATTTGATTCGCGCGTTTTTGTTGCGTGAACGAATGAAAGGTTTTGCTAAGAATAGTCATTTTAAAGCAAGTCATGTTCATGTTATCGGTGCAGGAATTATGGGCGGGGATATTGCTGCCTGGTGTGCTTTGAGAGGTTTGCGGGTTACTTTACAAGATAAATCGTATGCACAGATTGCTCCGGCAATAGGTCGTGCAAGCGTGTTATTTAATAAAAAACTACGAAAACCACGTCTCGTTCAAGCGGCACTGGATAATTTGATTTCTGATCCTGAAGGCTTTGGTATTGCGCATGCGGATGTCATCATCGAGGCGGTATTCGAAAATCTAGATGTTAAGCAGGCTATCATGAAGCAGATTGAGGCTAAGGCTAAGCCGGATGCTATAATTGCAACCAATACGTCAAGCATTCCATTGGATGATATTAATTCTGTCATGAAAAACCCTGAGCGTTTAGTCGGTATTCATTTTTTTAATCCCGTTGCAAAAATGGAACTGGTTGAGGTTGTTAGTGGCACAAAAACCGCTAAAGATGTTGAGCAGCGATCATGCGCTTTTGTTAATCAAATTGGTCGCTTGCCATTGCCAGTTAAATCAAGCCCAGGCTTTTTGATCAATCGCGTGTTGATGCCTTATTTACTTGAATGCGTTCAACTTCTTGAAGAAGGTGTTAAGCCTGAAGTGATTGACGACGCCGCAAAATCATTTGGTATGATGATGGGACCTGTTGAATTAGCGGATACCGTTGGAATGGACGTATGTCTTGCCGTGGTTGAAAATTTAACTGCTCATTTTGGTGGGATTGTTCCTAAAATGTTAAAAGATAAAGTGGCGACAGGTCAGCTTGGCCGTAAGTCAGGGCAGGGTTTTTATCGATATGTTAAAGGAAAACCCGTTAAACAGAAAATAAAAAATCATAAAATGGACAATGATGTTATCCAACGTTTGATTTTACGTATGGTAAATGAATCAGCATTGTGTCTAAGTGAAGGCGTTGTTGCTGATGCAGACTTGCTGGACGGGGGCATGATCTTTGCAACAGGGTTCGCACCGTTTCGTGGCGGTCCTTTACAATATGCAAAGCACTTGGGCGATGAGCGTTTAAATAAGCAATTTGTGTCGCTTGAAAAAAAGTACGGTGAACGTTTTAAAACTCAACTTAGTCCTGCATAAGTATAAGCATACCGAATTAAGTATCTATAGTAATTATAGGTTGGGCCTTGGCCCAACAAACCTTGCTCAAAGCTGAATCTTGTTGGGCCGAGACTTAACCTACACTATTAATTTGTTCTAGATATTTAGTGAAACCTGCTTATGAATTTTTTCCCCTTCCACATAGGTTTTGAAGGGGGGAAGATCAATTTTATGCGGTGGTTGTTTCTTGTTCTTTTTGCTTGATTGCAAAGTATATTTCTTCTCGATGTATGTTTATCGATCGGGGCGCTTCTACACCAAACTTGATGTTGCCATGCTCTTGTGTCTTGAACGCAACAAGATGAACTATTTCGCCGTTAATACAAACGATGAGTGGCTCATCAAAGGGGATCGTTACAATTTGCATAAAAAACCTTATTATTTTTTTAAGATCTTATATCACATGTTACGGAAAAAATGCAATTTTTCATAGGGTTGTTTTTATTTTTCAATAAATCAGATTAAAAAAAGTTTTCACTTTTTGTTCAACTCGGGTATGATATGTCAGCTTTATTGAACGTTAACTTACTGTTCAAAACCTTGCCTTACTGAAAATTGTTTTAGAAGGCTTAATCCACAAGGAGATATCATGAGACATTATGAAATTGTGTTTCTTGTACACCCCGATCAGAGCGAGCAGGTTCCTGCTATGGTTGAGCGGTACGAAGGAATAATTACTAAATATGAAGGTATTATACACCGCAAAGAAGATTGGGGTCGACGACAATTGGCTTACCCAATTAACGATGTGCATAAAGCTCACTATATGCTTTTGAATATTGAGTGTAATCAAGCTGCACTTGATGAATTAAAAACTGCATTCAAATTTAATGACGCTATCATCAGAAATTTGATTCTGAATCAAAAAGAAGCCATTACAGAAGAATCAATTATGATGAAAAAAGAAAAAGAACCTAGAGCTGCTTAAGAGGAATAATCATGTCAACTTATTTTCGACGCAAAAAAATGTGCCGTTTTACGGAAGGCGCTAGTGAAATAGATTACAAAGATGTTAATTTTTTAAAAAACTACATTAGTGAAACCGGTAAAATTGTACCTAGTCGTATTACAGGGATACAAGCGCGTTTTCAACGTAGAGTGTCTAAAGCAATCAAGCAAGCACGATTTTTAGGATTGTTGCCTTATTGCGATAGTCATCGATAAAACATGACTCATGTGAACGGTTTCATATGTCGACAAGGGCAATTACTGCTTGAAAATAATCGCTACGCTGTTTTTTGTGCCTTATTTTTAGCGCTTTTTCCTTATACAACATGGCTTTCACTGGCTATAATTGCTCTGGTAACGTTGAGAAAAGGGTGGCGTGATGGCGCGATGTTGCTTATGCCTGTGTTAACGGCATATTTGACATGTGCTTTGGTATCTTTTTCGGTGTGTTCGTCTATCATTAATACCTTGCTAACCTTTCTGCCGTGTTATCTGGCTGCGTGTTTGTTAGGATTGATGGTGAGCTGGCGTAGTGTGGCGAATGCTTTTTTTGTATTGCTAATATTGATTTCTGCTTCGTTGCATGTTTTTGTGCCCGAATTTATTACCAATCAATACTTGTATTTGTACAAGGTAATACACGAAGCGCAGCCTGAGCTGTTGTCAAAATATTTGAATGATGTAAATGGTTATAATCAGACTATTCTTGCAAATTATTTTTTTGGTTTGCAATGGGTTAGTTTATTTATTTCAGTGATCATGCCTTTACTTATGGCGCGCTTTGTACAGTCACGTTTGTTTTATCCGAGTGGATTTCGTCATGAAATATTAACATTTCGTGGAAATCGAATGGGATTATTCATGTTAGTGATGATGTTGTTCGCTGTAAGTCAAGGTAAAGTTATTGCAATGAATGCGTTACCCATACTGGTTTTTTATTTTCTGTTGGCGGGTTTGAGCTTAAGCGCTCACTTGTTGGTCAGGAAAAAAATTCGTGGTGGAATTGTGATTTTAGCAATGCCGTTATTGCTTATGCCATTTGTTATGTTACCCGTTTACGTTATTTTAGGGTCATTAGACAGTTTATTTAATTTGAGGTTTTATCTGCCTTTAAACGTAGGTGAAACAACTTAAAGGGGTTAGTAAAATGCAAGTTATTTTATTAGAAAAAGTAAAAAACCTAGGTAATTTGGGCGACAAAGTAAAAGTTAAGCCAGGTTATGGTCGAAACTATCTTATTCCACAGAGCAAAGCAGTGTTTGCAACAGATAAAAACATTGAGCTTTTTGAAGAAAGACGAGCTGATCTTGAGAAAAAAGCATTGCAAATGTTTGCTCAAGCTGAACAACGTGCATCAAAATTCAATGACATGACGGTTGTGATTGCAGCCCAAGCCAGTGATGAAGGCAAGTTGTACGGTTCAGTGGGTCCAACTGATATTAAAGACGCAATAATTGCGAAGTCTGTTGATGTTAGCAAACGTGAAATTGTTATGCCTGAAGGCCCGCTTCATTCAGTAGGTCAATATACTGTTCAAATACATGTTCACAGCGATGTGATTGCTCATTTGCAAGTTGAAATTGTTGCGAAAAAATAGGGCTTGCTGACAATTCATCATCAGAAGGGCTACGTCCCGCGAACAAGTCGTGGGACGTCGAAATTTGAATTGTAGACAGCACCTGATTTTACTTAAGATAAATACATAAAAAATCTGCTTTTGGCAGGTTTTTTATGTTCAAATTTAAAAGTCAGCCTCATACCTAGGGTTCTATTGGAACAATAACCCACATAATCAAATATATGAGTAAAGCTGAGCCACCAAAGAAGAAAAATAAAATAAATATCAACCTGATCCATGTTGAGTCAATTCCAAAGAAGGCGGCAATTCCGCCACAAACACCTGCAATTTTCTTGTCAATGCGTGATCGATAAAGTTTTCTGTGTGATTTCAATACAGGCTCCATTTTTTTAAGATCCTTGTTATTTAGGTCTTCCATTTAATATTACATCCTAAGCTAGGCTTTTGATTATCATCAGGCACAGGCTTGCCAGTTAAAATGCAATCGAGCGCATGTCTAATCGATGAACCCGAGGGTTTAATATTATTCCCGGGTCGTGAGTCATCCAGCTGACCACGATAAACCAGTGCATATTGTTTATCAAAGACAAAAAAGTCAGGCGTACACTTGGCCTGATAAGCATTGGCCACTTCTTGTGTTTCATCAAACAAATAGGGGAAAGGATAGTTTAATTCACGTGCGGTTTTTAACATGAACTCTGGTGAATCATCAGGATAATTTGTTACATCATTGGAATTAATGGCAATAAAACGAATGTCCTTAGGCGTGTAGTCGTTTGCAAGACGAATTAATGCGGAATTAACATGCTTGACATAGGGGCAGTGGTTACAAATAAACATAATAACGGTAGCCGTACAATTTATTTGTTTCTTTAAGCTTATTATTTTCCCACTGACAACATCTATCAGTGAGAATGCCGGTGCCTGTGTCCCTAAAGGCAACATAGAGGAGGGTGTTTTTGCCATGAGTATTCCTTACCAACGTAATAAAATTCCTTTAGCTACTGTATCTTTTATTACTTGCTCTCGAGGTTTATTTGTCGAGACCCAGTAATTTCCCATATTGCTTAGTGCAAATTTTACTCGAGGATACTGACACACATCAAGCGCATCTCTGCAGTTAACCGCTAATCGTTCGTTGTTGACCTGAGTGTAGCACTTGAAATTCATGTTCTCGATATCAGATGCAAAAGCAGCCCATCGCAACGGGTCAAATTTATTTTCTAGCTTGGGGCTCATGAAAACATCAGGATTTGTTTCATAATGCTCAAGTTCAATTTGTTTATCAGAACGATTTTGTATCATGAAATATGACTGAGTACCTCGTTCATTCAGGATCAAATCGTTCTCACTAAAGTGAAAGCCCGTGACTTCGCATCCTCGGGGAAAGGGGCTATCAGCGGATGCATTAGTAAAAAAAAGTCCCAAAGCAAGGACTGTTGATAGTCTTAAAGCGTTTGACATATTTATTCTCGTTAAATGGAGTCGGTTATTTGATGAAAATATACTACACTTTGCTTATAAATAAAAATCATCTGGGGTTTTTCGTGAATATTCAAACCGTTAATCCGGCAACAGGAAAGGTTTTAAGTATTTATACACAGCTTGAACAGAAAGATATTTTCGAATGTATAGAGACATCTTATAAAAGTTATCTGGTTTGGCGAAAGACGAGCTTTGAATCTCGTGGAAAATTGATGTTGAATCTGGCCGCTCTTTTACGTAAAAAAAAAGATGAATATGCTGCTTTAATCGCTCGAGAGATGGGGAAGCCCGTTGCTGCCGGTCAAGCTGAATTAGAAAAGTGTGCTTTAGTTTGCGAACATTACGCAGTATTTACTGAAACATACTTATCACCTCGGATGATTAAAACAGAACATAAAAAGAGTATGGTTTGTTATCAACCTCTAGGTGTTATCTTAGGTATTATGCCTTGGAATTTTCCGTTTTGGCAGGTTTTCCGTTTTGCAGTTCCCACACTCATGGCCGGTAATACCGCTATATTAAAGCATGCCTCTATTTCTGTTGGAACTGGAAACGCGATTGCGGCTCTGTTTTTACAAGCCGGTTTTCCAGTAGGCATTTTTCAGCATTTGATCATGGATAAAAACTCGGTATCTGACGTTATCTCGCATGAAAAAATTGCTGCAGTGACTTTAACGGGTAGTGAGCAAGCAGGAAAAACGGTTGCAGCTCAAGCAGGTCAGCACCTAAAAAAAGTGATGTTAGAACTTGGAGGCAGTGATCCTTATCTAGTATTGGCTGATGCAGATATTCAACTGGCGGCTCGTTGTATTGTGGATTCACGTTTAAATAATTGTGGTCAGGTCTGTATTGCTGCAAAACGTGTCCTTGTTGTAGCTGAAATTCTTGAGCAATTAGTGGATGAGATTCAGCTACAAATGGCGTGTTACAAAATAGGAGACCCGCTTGATATGATAACAAATCTTGGCCCTATGGCTCGAGAGGATCTACGTACAACGCTGCATCAACAGGTTTTAGACAGTATTGCAAAGGGTGCTAGATTATGTTTGGGTGGGATGATTCCTAATACACCAGGTTTTTATTATCCGCCAACGCTATTAACCCATGTTAGTCCCGGTATGCCCGCTTTTGACGAGGAATTGTTTGGTCCTGTTATTTCGGTAATTGGTGTTCAGGATGAAGCAGAGGCAATTTCTCTTGCTAATCAAACGCATTATGGTTTGGGGGCAGCGGTATTTACACGAGATATTGCGCGGGGTGAACACATCGCAGTTCACGACATAGAGGCTGGCGTTTGTTTTGTTAATGCGATTGTGGCGTCTGATCCTCGCATGCCTTTTGGTGGTATAAAAAAATCAGGTTTTGGACGAGAATTATCTCGTGAGGGTATTTTAGAGTTTGTGAATGTTAAAACAGTGGTATTAAATGAATAATAAACTGACAAAAGATCAGCGAATCATTATTTCTTCAACGCAACAGCTTATGCACTGCTACGAAGATAACCATCTTTTTAAATCGTATTCTGTTTCGACAGCTAAAAATGGTTTAGGTGAAAGAGTAGGGAGTGAGTGTACTCCGCGTGGTTGGCATCGCGTATACAGTATTATCGGTCTTGATTGCTTGATAAACAGTGTATTTGTTGCGCGTTCTTGGACGGGTGAATATTACAGCCCAGCATTAGCTGCTGAATTTAAAGCAAGAGATTGGATTTTAACTCGCATTATACAACTCGATGGTTTGGAGCCAGGATTTAATTCTGGCGGAGAAGTTGATACGTTAAGTCGTTTTATTTATATACATGGTACTCCGGATACCACAAAATTAGGTAGGCCAGGCTCGCATGGGTGTATCCGGATGAACAATTTGGATGTGATTGAATTAGCGCTTTGGGTTAATTTAAATACGCATGTTTGTATTGAATAATATTACATAATTATGTTAATCATAATTCTATTTTAATCAAATTACTCACCCGTTATCGACGTCCTGCGGACAAGCCGTGGGGCGTCGGCATGGAGATAGGGTCTGAGCAGTTACTTTTAATCGATATAAAAACCGAATTAGGATTATAAATGCCGCATATTGTACATATTAGGATGCTTGCTCATATAAAAAACGAATATGATGCATTACCACGGTATAAAAAAAGTCTCTATCCAGTCGCCGTTGGCACTGCTTTGGAGCAGTATCATATCGATAATCCCTCTCTTCTGGAAATGTTTGCTGTTTGCCATGCAATGTTAAACAATACCTGGTTTTTTCAGCGATGGTTTTTTCAGCATCTTGGGATGTATTCCTATGTTGCAGCGCTTATGAGTATCCTTCGCCTACTTAAACGTGTCGGCTTATTAACTGAAGATAATGCGTATGCTTATTTTAGCTCTATTGTAGAGATTGAGGATCCTTGTGCGTTATTGAATGTTCTAGATGTTCTCCGTACTAAAGGCTTATTAACAGGAGACGCCGCTCAAGCTAATTTTAACACCGTTCTTGCCTACTATGATCTATCCAAACTAGAAGGCTTTCTTAAAAATTTTCGCGATTTAGGTTTATTGCGCAGAATCAATGGACAGGCAAATTTTAATGCTCTTGTAGAACATCCCGCCCCGCATGTGCTTTCAGCCGTTCTTGAAAAACTCTATCCATTGAGCTTAATCGGTCTAGTCATTAGACCCAATGTGCAGGCTACGCAGGCTACTTTTAATCTTTTGATAAGGCACTCCGATATTTTATTTGGGGAAAATACCGCACCGATGTGGATTAGAATTTTACATCGTTTTAATACGGATAGATTTCTCGAGATTATAGCCATCGCTATGCAACATGACGGTCATATTGCGGAAGGTCAAGCCGCTTTTGAGGCTTATGTAAACAATTTTCGAGAACCGATACCCCACATCGAAGAAAGAGGTCTATTTAATCCAAATCAAAGCACGCACACGGCGAGCATTCATGTATCTGCAACCGAATCAGCAAATAGACTTTTTAGACGTTATGGCGCTGGAATTTCAGGTCTTGCTCTGACTCGAACCATTTGTGAACTTCAGGCTTGGCTCAACTCAGAATCATCCGAGCATTCTTTGAAATTAAGGGCAGCAAAACGATGTTTAGAGCGATTAATTACGCGTGATTATTCATTTGTTGATCCCGTGTCTCATGTTTCTACAAAGCAATTATTAGCACTGGTTTGGATAGCGATACATGATAATGCACAACGAGTCGGTACATTAGCGGATGCGAAATCTCTGTTTATCGAGGGGCTCTATGAAGCGCAACGCGAGTATAATTTATCTGAAACGGGTGTTGATAATAATCATCCAATCGATATTCCGGCTTGACCACCTGGGACGTTTAATAAAATTCTTGAGAAAGGCTGTGGGGTGCATCCGGATATCATGCTCAATTTTATTACTCAAACTGGCGCTGCAAATAAGCTTCCTATCGTAGTTAACACGACTGCAATGCGTTATTTAAGTAATCTTGCCAAATCACTGGATGGTCTTCACCAGCTCGCACTATGGATAGATGAGATCAAGGACGAGGATAACGGAAATACGGTTGAGCCTATTTGGAGTGTGATTCAAGATGACGTTAACGCGGCGATGTTTGATGAATTCAAATGCTTGTACGATAACAACGAACTGTCTGTTGAGTTTTTAGCATTGATAGAGGCGGGAAAAGATGTTGAGTTGACGAGACATAATTTATTAAAATTAGAGCGTATAATCTTATCTTCGATATCATCGTTTCATATCGCAACTCATCCTAATGGCTTTTTTGCAGCAAATGTTGATACTAACTATGATAATAATCATTCTGTGTGTAATTGCCCGCTCCTGATGTCATCCAGATCATAGCGAGGTTTCTCTCAAACATAAGACAATCGCCAAACTTATGCACTCCTACACTAAGTTCATAAATAGATTTTAATTTAACCATCTCCTGGATGCCATCGTAAACAAGTCCTATATTGATTAAGTTATGGCCTCAATCAATGTTCGTTGAGAAAAGAAAATTAACTCTTTAAACGGGATAACCCTGTTTTTTACTCTTGTCAGCGGTGCAGTCTTGTCTCAAGAGGTATATAATCTCAAACTATATTTTATGCTATTTGGAGTAGTCGCATGACTCGCAAGTTTGAAGAAGGTAAAAATTTAATTATCGACGCTGTTATTGATAAATTAAAGCAGAACGATACCCTCGGTGCTCAAATAAATTTGTGTGTTGAGTTTGCCTGCCAATTTTATGCGACCGTTGCCGTTGACGATTTGCGTGAGTGGACTATTGACGATCTTTGTGGAGCGGTGATTAATTTTTGGTCTCTTATTCAAAGTCGTAAATTAGACGAGACAAAAATTCGTATTTATAACCCTGATTATGAAAAAGATGGATGGCGAACCACTCATACGGTTATTGAGGTTATTTGTGTTGATATGCCGTTTATGGTTGATACACTTCGTATGGTTATTAATCGAATGGGTCTAGGTCTGCATTTGATTATTCATATGGGCGGTATTCGTTTGATTCGTGGAGCGTCTCATGAAGTGACCGAGGTTTTACCAAGACAGGGGCATGTCGCATCTAACGCAATCACAGAAGCGCCTATTTTTTTGGAAATAGATAGACAAACTGATCCAGCTATTCTTGATGAGTTATACCGTAACTTTCAGAAAGCACTTGAGGATAATCGTGCTGTGCATGATGATTGGATGTTGATGCGTGAGCAAGTTCGTTCAATCATCAATGAGCTAGATTTTCTTCCCGATACAATTAATCATGATGAAGTTGAAGAAAGCAAAGCGTTTTTGAATTGGATAGAAGATCATCACTTTACATTTTTAGGCGTTCGTGATTATGAGTTAACTCTGAATGGCTCAGAAACCATATTGCAAGCAATTTCTGGTACGGGTTTAGGCATATTGCGGGAATCATTGAGTAAATCAAAAGCTTTTAATGTGTCTTCCATGACACCCGTTGCACGAGAGTTAACCTTATCTCCTCATATTTTATTAATTTCTAAAACCAATACGCCAGCAACCGTTCATCGTGATGCTTATGCTGATTATATCGGTGTCAAACGATTTAACGATGCAGGTCAGGTTATTGGTGAGCGTCGTATTATTGGCTTATATACGTCTGCCGCATATAACGCAAATCCAAAACATATTCCTTTTTTAAGACATAAAGTATCTTTGATTATGCAAAATTCGTTGCTCAGTCCGCATAGTCACGCCGGAAAAGTACTATTAAATATTCTTGAAACACTCCCCAGGGATGATTTAATACAAGGTTCTGAAGAGGAACTATTAGAAATTTCCATGGGCATTTTTTATATGCAAGAGCGACGTCGTATTCGATTATTTACTCGAATGGATGTTTATCATCGCTTTATTTCATGCTTGGTTTATGTACCACGAGACCGATTTAGTACTGAGCTTAGAAAGCAAATGGAAGGGGTACTAAGTACGGCTTTTAATGCGCGAGAAATTACATTTTCCACTTATTTTTCAGAATCCGTTCTTGCTCGCATTCATTTCTTAGTTCGTATTGACCCGCAGTCCAACACAGATTATGACTTTAAAGCAATAGAGGCTCAACTGATTGATATTGGTCGCTCGTGGATAGATGATTTGCAAGTTCTGTTATTTAGGGAGTTTGGTGAAGAACACGCAAACCGTTTGTTTGCTCGATATAAAAATGCATTTCCAGCAGTCTATAGCGCGAGTTTTACTCCAGAAGTTGCTGTTCTTGACGTGAGGCACTTAGAAGACCTATCTGAAAAAAATTCGCTTGGACTTGATTTTTATCAAAATGCCAATGAACTGGCTGATACGTTTAGATTAAAAATATATCAACATGATATTACCATTGAATTGTCCGATGTTTTACCGATTATAGAGAATTTGGGCTTACGAGCGATTAGTGAGCGCCCTTATGTCTTGAGATTCAAAGAGGGTAAAGAAACCTGGATTAATGAGTTTTCCATGAGTTACACGCAAGGTGTTCATTTCAAACTCGAAGATATTAAAGTGTTATTTGAAAATGCATTTACTCGGGTTTGGTCCGGAGATGCTGAGAATGATGGTTTTAACCAGCTAGTATTAGCCGCTGGATTGGATTGGCGACAAGTTTCTATTTTGCGAACCTATGCAAAATATTTTAAACAAATTGGATTCACATTTAGTCAGGAATATATTGAAAAAGCGTTTAATAATAATGCTAAAACAGCACGAAAATTAGTTTCATTGTTCGAGCTAAGATTTTCTCCAGAAGCTTGTGAGAATCGACAATCAGAGATGACTTCACTAATTGGTGAAATCTTAAATGATTTGGAACAGGTGGAAAATCTCGATGAAGACAAGATCATCAGGCAATATGTTCAGGCAATAAATGAGACCATAAGAACAAATTATTATCAATTAAACAAAGAAGGTCAATATAAAAATTACATATCGATCAAGCTGAATAGTAAAGCCATCCCAGGAGTTCCTAAGCCTCATCCGTTATTTGAAATTTTTGTGCATTCTCCACGATTTGAAGGCGTGCATTTACGCTGCAGCAAAGTTGCTCGAGGCGGTTTGCGCTGGTCAGATAGACGTGAGGATTTTCGAACCGAAATTTTAGGTTTGATGAAAGCTCAGCAAGTAAAAAATGCGGTTATTGTTCCATCGGGCGCAAAGGGTGGTTTTGTTGCAAAGAAAATATTACCTAATGCCTCTCGAGAAGAGGTACTGGCCGAGGGCATTGCCTGCTACAAACAGTTTATTTCGGCTTTACTGGACATCACTGATAATTATATTGATGGTGCGCTTAGTAAACCAGCTTCTGTGATTTGTTATGACGAGGACGACCCTTATTTAGTTGTTGCTGCTGATAAAGGAACGGCTACTTTTTCCGATATCGCCAATCAAATTTCACTGGATTATGGCTTTTGGTTAGGGGATGCCTTTGCTTCGGGTGGGTCTGTTGGTTATGACCATAAAAAAATGGGAATTACGGCAAAAGGGGCATGGGAGTCCGTTAAGCGTCATTTTTATCAAATTGGCATGGACATCAATACGACTGATTTTACTGTTGTGGGTATTGGCGATATGGCTGGCGATGTATTTGGTAATGGTATGTTGTTATCGAATCGTATTAAGTTGCTTGCAGCGTTTAATCATATGCACATTTTTATTGACCCAATGCCTGACTCAGAAGCATCTTTCGTTGAGCGTGCGCGTTTATTTAATTTACCACGGTCAACCTGGGCTGATTACGATAAAAAACTGATCTCAAATGGTGGTGGCGTTTTCAATCGTAATGTGAAATCCATTGTTATTAGCAAGGAAATGAAACAGGCTTTTGGTATCAAAGTTGACGCCATGGAGCCGAATGAACTGATAAAAGTATTGCTCAAATTAAAGGTTGATCTTCTTTGGAGTGCTGGGATTGGTACGTTTGTAAAAGGGCAATCTGAATTAAATTCAGATGTAGGTGATCGCAGTAATGACAGTATTCGTATCAATGGTAAACAGTTACGTTGCAAAGTGGTTGGTGAAGGCGGTAATTTAGGATTAACCCAACTTGCTCGAATTGAATATGCGATGAATGGTGGTCAAATATATACTGATTTTATCGACAACTCAGCGGGTGTCAGCTGTTCAGATAAAGAAGTGAACATTAAAATTTTGCTGAATACTATTTCAAAGGATGGCAATTTGTCTGTCGAGCAGCGCGTTGAGTTGCTCAGTGAAATGACAGAAGAGGTCTCTCAATTAGTTCTTCGCGAGAATTATTTGCAAACAGCGGCAATTAGTTTGTCAGCGGCTCAAGCATTTCGAAATGTGGACTTGCATGGTCGTTATATCAATGAGTTAGGTCGTAGTGGAAAAATGGACAGGCGATTGGAGTTTCTGCCTGAAGAAAAAACACTCAATGAGCGAAAGTTGGTTGGTAAGGGCTTAACTGCGCCTGAAATTGCCGTTATGCTCTGTTATAGTAAAATCATTATAAAAGAAGCCATTCTTGCTTCAAATGTTCCTGAAGATGAGTATTTAAAGCAATTTTTAATTGCATCATTTCCTAAGCCTTTGCAGCAGCAATTTAGTTATCAAATGCAATCACATCCGTTAAAGCGTGAAATTATTGCGACGAAATTGAGTAATATGATTGTTAATGAAATGGGCTTCAGTTTTGTTTATCGTTTACAAGATGAAACCGGGGCACCTATTTCTGCTATTGTGATGGCTTACATGGTTGCCAGAAGTGTTTTAAATATGGATATGGTATGGGCGCAAATAGAAACCCTTCAAACGCAAATTTCAGCACAGCAACAAAATGAAATTCTTGTTGTTTATCTACGATTATTAAGACGAATTGCTCGATGGTTCTTACGAAATCAACGTCACCGTCTTGACATCGATAAAGCGGTTAAATCGTATTCTCCTGGTGTGCAAGAGTTAAAAAATTCTATGCCCGAAATATTAGGCGAAGGATTTCGTACTCAATATGATTTGCATTTTGAAGAGTACAGAGCCATGGGAATACCCGATTCTATTGCACAAGAAATTACAACGTCGCGTGGTTTATTTGCAGCAATGGACATCATAGAAATTGCAAATAAACTGGAGATTAATGTTGTGTCTGCAGCAACGGCCTATTTTGGTGTTGGGGAGTTTCTTGATTTGGGTTGGATTCGTACACAGATTATTACACACACAACAGAGAATCATTGGGAGTCTTTGTCTCGAGAAGCATTGCGTGATGATTTGGATTGGCAACAACGTCAATTGACATCAAGCATTGGTTTTTGTAGTGATAAAACCCAAGATTTTATGGTTTGTATAAAAGAATGGTCTGAAACCCATAAGGAGTTGATTGAGCGTTGGCAGCATGTTTTAGCAAATCTCAGGTCAAGTAATACGCTAAACTACACCATGCTTTTTGTGGCCATTCGTGAGCTGTTGGATTTAACACAGACCACTATCCAGTTATCAAAAAAACGCCCTGTTTTAGACAAGATGTAACTATGGTTGATTTTCAG
>JAJZSG010000157.1 GCA_021849905.1 Pseudomonadota bacterium | reverse complement strand
TTCCGATCTCTATCAACCAGGACATCCCGCTGCGGATAAGCTTGGATTCGTCAGCTACCCCGGTATTAGCACTGTGGATGAAATGACCACTCTTTTGCGGGCATCACGTGCCTATGAAGCCGATATCAAAATTATCAATACCGCACACAGTCTTTATCAGCAGGCATTAACTATTGGAGATGAACGGTGAAAATCGAATCCCCAATGACCATCGAGCTAAATCAACCCTTAAGTCAGATTAAATGGTTAGAAAAACCCGACGCCACTGATAATGAATCATCCTTTACTGATTTTTTAAAAGACACGGTTGTGAATACAAATGAGCATCTGTTAGCTGCAGATAGCGCATTACAAGACTTAGCCAGCGGTCAATCCACTAGCCTTCATCAAACCATGCTGACCTTGGAAGAAGCCAAACTTTCCTTCCAATTTTTAGAACAAGTTCGTAATCGACTCATGAATGCCTATCAAGACCTATTAAGAGAGCAGATATAAAGTGAATCAAATCAAAAACGCATATCTATCATTTCAAGCACAAACGCTTCATCGACGATTAAGTCTGGCAGGTGGTGTGTTGTTTATCGTGATATTTACCTTCAGTCTCATGATTTGGGTCATATCGCCTAATTACGGCCTGCTATTTAGTCAACTTGATAATCAGGTTGCAAGCCAAATTCTAAATCAACTCGAAAAAGACAACATCGCTTACAAAGTACAAAACCAGGGCAAAGACATCCTGATTGAGAACCAATTGGTTGATAAAACACGAATTAAGCTCATGGGTCATGATTTACAGTTTACGAATAATGTGGGCTTTGAGCTATTTGATAAAACAGATTTTGGGATGACTGACTTTTCTCAAAAGATTAATTACCAACGTGCGTTACAAGGGGAGCTAGAGCGCACCATTAACAGTTTAGATGAAGTCAAACAAGCCAGAGTCCAGCTCACCATCCCCGAGCGCCACCTCTTTGAAGACGCACAAGATTTACCCCGTGCAGCCGTAACCTTGCATTTAAATCAGTCACTGACATCCGCTCAAGTCAAAAGTATTCAGCAACTCATCACCGCCAGTGTCGCCAATTTACCGGCCAATAATGTCGTGATTGTCGATCAACATGGTAATGGGTTAATTGCTGAGGATAACGATAATGCGACCAACCACTTTACAGCAAAAAAAAATATAGAACGCTATTTAAACGAAAAAGTCATGCAAATGCTTAATCAGGTATTTGATGATGAGCGCGTCTTAGTCAAAATTGATGCCACACTCAATTTCGATGAGCTTACGCTTCAGCGAATTAAACCGCAACAAGCAGGACTGATTACCCATGAAAAAGAAACCCGTCACGACACCCCGAATAAAAACGGGAAAGCACCCATCAATCAGGATTTTACTCGGGAAAAAAGTTATGAGTTTGGTCGTGAAAAAAAACAATTTACACGTGCTAATGGAACCATTCAACGATTAACTATTAGCGTAGTTTTACCACAAAAAACAACTCAAAATAAAATCAATCAAATCGAGCGACTGGTGAAATCCGTTGTTGGCTTTGATGACAAACGCGGTGATAAAATCAGTGTTGAAGCGCTGATTGAAACCAAAGTCAGTCAACCCGCTCGCGTCATGATCCCTCACAAGAAGGCCCCCTTTTCAAAAATAAATGGATTGCCCGTCCTTTTTATTGTGCTGAGTTTATTAAGTCTCGTGACATTGAGATATCTACTCAAGCGTTTCCGACAACGACGGGTTTTATTAAACGAATTATGCCAATGGTTGCTTGAGCATGAATAGGCAACTCAAACATATCCTGGCTCGCTTAGCCAGATTATCAAGACGTGATCAACGGTGGGTTTTAAAACGCCTGTCTTCGCGACAATTAGAAATTTTTGAACAATGGAATGGGTCGAAACTGTTAAACGATGCAAAACGCTTTCGATCATTAAAAAATGATTGCATTTCTATACCGGCTGAACCACCAAAGAACAAGCGCTTACCCATGTATTGCCAAGAATTGTCCATGAAACCACCTCTTTTTAGCGCGATTATTCTGCACCATGGACGCTACTCTTGGAGTAGTCTTTTTTTGAAAGAATATGATAAAGATGGACTTATTGAAGCCGCTATCAATAATCAGGTATTAACCATTAAGCCCAGTGTTCAAAACATGATTATTGAGGAGTGGGCAGCAATTATTTCATTTGAAAGCCATCTGGATGACGCGCATGGCTGAAATTTTAAAATATGTCGTAATCAGTAATGCCATACGTTATATCGACGCATCTGATGAAACAACAAGCCTAACCGAGCCACGACCGTCAGGGAGTGGATGTCCGTTTCCTAACGGTCGCGGCTCGGATTCATCTTGCGAAACAGCTAGTCGATATCCGCTTCCTGACGGTCGCGGCTCGGATTCATCAGCCTATGACTCTGGTTATCAAGACGGCATGATTCATGGCATCGAACAAGAAAGCATACGCCTTCAAGCTCAATTCGAAACATTAACCACCCTCCTTCAGGGTATACCTGATGCCATTTCTAAAAATCGCCTGGATCTTCAAACTGAAATTTCAGATATTGTCTTACTGCTCGCTGAACAACTGTTCATTAATCAGCAACAAAACAAGGACCTCCTTACCCATCAAATCGCTCAGATTCTCAATCAACTCAATGATAAGCAAACGATTGAAATTGCCTTGCATCCCCAAGACCTTGCCCTGATTAAACAAGGTAAAATTAATCTTGATGTGGGATCTTGCAAAAATTTGCGCCTTATACCGGATGATGAGTTACGACTGGGTGGCTGCGTTATACGAAGTCAACATGGCGTTTTTAATGCAAGCATTGAGCGTCAAATCGATAATCTCAAACAGGTATTATTAGATATACGGACTGAGGCGACCCATGTTTAACCTAAACGCTTTACAATCCATCGAGCGACTAGGTGAGATTGAAGAATCTATTGGCTTAAAACTAGTCTCAAATGGCCCGCCCTGTGTTGCCGTTGGTGAAGTATGCGATATTCTTGATTCGAAAAATCGGGTCATTTTACAAGCTGAAGTCATTGGATTTAAACAAGGTAAAGTCTATTTAATGCCTTTTTCAGACACGCCGATTCACATGGGTTTTAAAGTGCGAGCAACCGGTGATGAGATCGG
>JAJZSG010000028.1 GCA_021849905.1 Pseudomonadota bacterium | reverse complement strand
GATTCCAATCGCCACATAGCCACCTTAGCAATCCAATATCGAAATAATTCCGCTTGCTTACGCGCGCAGCTCGGATTAGTCCGAGCTGCGTGACAGGCACTTACCCGGCGATTGTGACAGGATACCTTCAGTCTACCAATATTTTCCCTTAGGCCATACGATGGCAACTTTTGCTACCAGCCCAGTTATTTACTTTGCTTATCCAAAATTGCGATGGATTTACTTATTTGTTGGTCTAAGTGTCACCGTGAGTTTATTATCAACTTAAAGTCATTTTTTATCCTACATTTCTAAACGGGGTGTTAAAAGCAATGAAACAGTTGTTTATGATAAATACTTAGAGTAACTTTTCGTTTCATTGCTTGTCTTACCCCAAAATTAAGATTTTCGCAAATGCGGAAATAAGATCACATCGCGAATCGACGGTGAATCAGTAAATAACATCACGAGTCTATCAATCCCAATTCCCTCACCCGCTGTCGGCGGCATCCCGTATTCAAGGGCTTCGATATAATCACTATCAAAATGCATCGCCTCTAAATCACCGGCATCTTTATTTTCAACCTGACGGTGAAAGCGCGCGGCTTGGTCTTCAGCATCATTTAACTCAGAAAAACCGTTAGCGATTTCTCGACCCACCATAAAAAATTCGAAGCGGTCTGTAATACTTGGATCTGATTCGCATCGACGCGCTAATGGTGAAACTTCCGTTGGATACCCGGTTACAAAAGTCGGCTGAATCAATTGATGCTCTATGGTTTCTTCAAAAATGATCATTTGTAATTTGCCAACTCCATCGGTTGGTTTATAGGCAAACCCTAAGTTGTCTAGCACTAAACGACAAGCATCGATGGTTTCAATATGCGTGGCTGTTAACAGCGGATGATAATGCAAGATAGCCTCTTTGATGCTAATGCGGACAAAAGGCTTACTCAAATCAATCATCTGCCCTTGATACATCACCTGACGCGTTCCCAAAACAGTATCACATAAAAAATGCAATAAGTGTTCCGTAAAATCCATCATGTCTTCATAATCAGCATAAGCTTGATAAAACTCAACCATAGTAAACTCTGGATTATGGCGTGTGGATATCCCTTCGTTACGAAAATTACGATTAATTTCATAAACACGCTCAAACCCACCGACTACCAACCGTTTTAAATACAATTCAGGTGCGATGCGTAAAAACATCTGCATATCCAGCGTATTATGATAGGTCACAAATGGGCGCGCCACAGCTCCTCCTGGAATTGGATGCATCATGGGGGTTTCGACTTCTAAAAATTGATGTTTATCCATAAACTGGCGAAACGCCTGGATCACTTTTGAGCGCATTAAAAAGGTTTTACGTGTCATATCATTGGCTATCAAATCCACATAGCGCTTACGATACCGAACTTCCTGGTCGGCTAAACCGTGAAATTTATCCGGCAAAGGACGAAGTGATTTGGTGAGTAATTCAACGGATTCCGCATGAACGCTCAACTCACCCGTGTTCGTGATGAATAATGTCCCACGCACACCCACGATATCGCCTAAATCCCAGTGTTTAAACTGTTCATAGTGTTCAGGCAAGTCATTTTGGCGTAAATAAATTTGTAAGCGCCCTGAAACATCCTGAATATGAAAAAAACTGGCTTTACCCATCACACGGCGTAACACAATCCGACCCGCAACAATCACAGGAACTGTAAGTTGTGCTAAATCATCTTTGGTCATTTGGGCGTAACGTTCTGCTAAATCAATGGCCAAGTGTTCAGGACGAAACTGATTGGGAAAATTAAAACCTTGTTCACGTAACTCAACTAATTTTTGTTTGCGAATATGGTAAACTTCGCTTTCATCTAGATAATCATCACTCATGCAGCCTACTCCCCTGCTTTTAAACTAGCTTCAATAAATTGATCAAGGCTGCCATCAAGAACCGCTTGGGTGTTACTGGTTTCAACACCCGTTCGTAAATCTTTAATACGCGATTGATCTAAAACGTAAGAACGAATTTGTGCACCCCAACCAATGTCTGATTTGGTTGCCTCAAGAGCTTGCTGTTCTTCTTGCTTTTTTTGCATTTCCATTTCAAAAAGTCGCGCACGCAATTGTTTCATAGCTTGATCTTTGTTTTTATGTTGGCTGCGATCATTCTGGCACTGAACAACAATCCCACTGGGTTCATGGGTAATTCGAACTGCAGAATCGGTTCGATTCACATGCTGACCGCCCGCGCCCGAAGCGCGATAGGTATCAATACGTAAATCGGCTGGATTGATATCAATTTCAATATCATCATCTACTTCAGGTGCCACAAAAACCGATGCAAACGACGTGTGCCTACGATTGCCCGAATCAAAGGGTGACTTTCGGACCAAACGATGCACGCCGGTTTCTGTGCGCAACCAACCGTAGGCATAATTGCCTATAAAATGGATAGTCGCACTTTTAATACCGGCTACATCACCCCCTGAGCACTCAACCAATTGGGTATCAAAACCATGCTGTTCACCCCAGCGTAAATACATTCGTAACATCATCTCAGCCCAGTCTTGGGCTTCTGTACCACCGGAACCTGACTGAATATCAAGAAACGCGTTTGATTTATCCATTTTACCGGAAAACATACGCTGAAATTCAAGCTTTGCGACCTGCTGTTCAATAGCCTGCGTTTCTTTTGCCACATCATGTAACGTCACATCGTCTGACTCTTCGCGAGCCATGGCAAATAATTCACTTAAATCAATCACAGATTGGCTTAGCTGCTGCAGTTGGTGAACAACACCTTCTAATTGCACACGCTCGCGCCCCAGTGCTTGAGCTAATTCAGGATGATTCCAAACAGATGCTGACTCTAACTCACGGACAACCTCGTCTAGCCGCTCGGACTTTTTATCAAAGTCAAAGATACCCCCGAAGAGCCTGAATACGATGATCCAGATCGGTTAACATATGGCTGGTTTGATTCACTTCTAACATACAAGACCCTTGTTAAATCATCATTAGGGCATATTCTACAACATACAAGAGGTTCTGTGGCAAAAGATTTCACAAGCGATGGTCGAATGAACGACTTTTAAACCGCGTTATATGGCTGAAAAGCTTCTGGTTTTATCATCATCACTTAGGTAGAAAGACGTTGGGCCGTTTGGCCCAACATTGGGATTAAGCGTCTTCATCATCCCAGCTTAAAGTTCCACCTGCTTGATATTCAATCACGCGAGTTTCAAAAAAGTTTTTCTCTTTTTTCAGATCCAGCATTTCACTCATCCAGGGGAATGGATTTTCAGCGCCAGGATACTGCTCTGGTAAGCCAATTTGAGTCAATCGACGATTCGCAATGAAATGCAAATATTCCTCAAACATTTCCGCATTCATGCCTAAAATACCATGGGGCATAGTGTCTTTGGCATATTGATATTCCATTTTGACGCCATTTTTAATGAGTTCAATAATCTCTTGTTTAAATTCAGCGGTCCATAAATGCGGATTTTCAATTTTGATTTGATTAATCACATCAATCCCAAAATTCATGTGCATGGACTCATCACGAAGAATATATTGAAATTGTTCTGATGTACCGACCATTTTATTTCGTCTGCCCATAGACAGGATTTGCGTAAATCCAACATAGAAAAATATACCTTCAAATACGACATAAAATGCAATGAGATCACGCAGTAATCGTTGGTCATCTTCAGGCGTTCCGGTTTTAAAGTTGGCATCGCCTAAACTTTGTGTAAAGGGAAGAGCCCAGCATGCTTTGGTAGCCACCGATGGAATTTCACGATACATATTAAACACTTCGGCTTCATCAAGGCCCAAGCTTTCGATAATGTATTGGTATGCGTGCGTATGAAGTGCTTCTTCAAAGGCTTGTCGTAATAAGTATTGCCGACATTCAGGATTGGTAATGTGACGATAAACAGCTAATACCAGATTATTTGCAACCAATGAGTCGGCTGTTGAGAAAAAGCCCAAGTTACGTTTGATGATTAAGCGCTCATCTTCTGTTAATCCATTGGGGTCATTCCAAAGGGCTAAATCAGCACTCATACTAATTTCATTGGGCATCCAGTGATTCGCACACGAATTTAAGTATTTCTCCCAAGCCCAAGTGTATTTGAATGGAACCAACTGATTTAAGTCGGCACGGCAATTAATGATTTTTTTATCATCCACATGGATGCGGCCAGCACCCATTTTTAACTCTTCAAGCCCTGTCATACCGGCTTGCTTCGTTTTATTTGAGTAATCAATCTGAGCTGTTGTCATGAAATTGTCTCCTTATTGGCATGCTTCGCAGTCTGGGTCCAGAATAGAGCAGACCTTTGGTTCTTCTAGTTTTACAGCATTTAATGCGCCATCTGTAACGGTTGATTTCTCAGCATTCGTGGCACCTAAACTTCGTAAATAATAGGTGGTTTTTAAACCGCGCAACCAGGCTAAGCTGTATAAATCATCGAGTTTTTTGCCTGATGGTTTAGCCATATATATGTTAAGCGATTGCGCTTGATCTAGCCATTTTTGCCGGCGAGATGCGGCTTCAATGAGCCAGTTAGGGTCGATTTCGAAGGCTGTTGCGTAACGTTTTTTTAAGTGTGCTGGAATGCGGTTAATGGGCTGTACACTGCCGTTGAAGTATTTCAAATCGTTAACCATCACGTCATCCCATAAACTTAGTGCCTTTAAATCGGATACTAAATAAGGATTCACCACCGTAAATTCTCCAGATAAATTAGATTTAACATAGAGATTTTGATAAGTGGGCTCGATGGATTGTGATACGCCACAGATATTAGAGATGGTTGCAGTTGGTGCAATCGCCATCAAATTGGAATTACGAATACCTTGGGTTCGAACTTTAATACGCAACGCTTCCCAATCCAGCGTTTGTGATTTGTCTTGCTCTAAATGCTGGCCCCGTGCTTGTTGTAATAAATGAATTGAGTCTATTGGCAGGATTCCTTTGCTCCAGAGTGACCCTTCATAGCTTGAATATTTACCGCGCTCAGACGCAAGTTCGCAAGATGCATCAATGGCATAATAACTGATTAGCTCCATAGAGGTATCGGCGAAATTAATGGCTGCTTGCGATGTGTAATCAATGCCCATGGCATATAGCGCATCCTGGAAGCCCATGAGACCTAGTCCAATGGGGCGATGTTTAAGATTTGAGTTGCGTGCTTGAGGCACAGAATAGTAATTGATATCGATGACGTTATCTAACATGCGAATAGCTGTTTTTACCGTACGTTTTAATTTTTCCTCATCTAGCTTACCATTGACGATGTGAGCAGGCAGGTTCACACTGCCTAAATTACATACCGCAATTTCGTCCTCTGACGTATTTAATGTGATCTCTGTGCACAAGTTCGAGCTATGAATCACACCAGCGTGCTGCTGCGGTGAACGTAGATTACATGCATCTTTGAATGTGAGCCAGGGGTGGCCTGTTTCAAACAACATGGAAAGCATTTTACGCCATAATTTTACAGCGGGTATGGTCTTGGCATTGGTGATTTTACCTTGGGTCGCTTGATGCTCGTAATCGATATAAAGCATTTCAAAGGCTTTACCATAACTATCATGCAAGTCAGGAACATCATTGGGTGAAAAGAGTGTCCAGTCACCATTTGTTTTAACACGTTGCATGAATAAATCAGGAATCCATAAAGCCGTGTTCATATCATGTGTGCGTCGGCGGTCATCGCCTGTGTTTTTGCGCAATTCCAGGAACTCTTCGACGTCACGATGCCAACATTCCAGATAAGCACAAACAGCTCCTTTGCGTTTACCGCCTTGGTTGACTGCAACGGCGGTTGCATCAGCGACATTCAAAAAAGGCACCACACCTTGTGATTTACCGTTGGTGCCTTTGATGTGCGAGCCCATGGCTCGAACGGGTGTCCAGTCGTTGCCCAATCCACCTGCAAATTTTGATAAGAGGGCATTGTCTTTAATTGCACTGTAAATGCCGTCTAGATGGTCAGGAACCGTGGTTAAATAACAGCTTGATAATTGAGGGCGTATCGTTCCTGCATTAAACAAGGTCGGCGTCGACGACATGTAATCAAAAGATGACAATAATGTATAAAACTCAATAGCTTTGCCTTCACGGTCTTGTTCGCGAATGGCAAGTCCCATGGCGACACGCATAAAAAAAGCTTGGGGTAATTCGTACCGAATACCATGATCATGGATGAAATAACGGTCATAAAGCGTTTGAAGACTCAAATAGGTAAATTGCATGTCTCGTTCAGGAAGTAAAGCTTGGCCGAGTTTATCTAAATCAAACTCGCTGAGTTTTTCATCCAGTATACCTTGTTCAATACCGTGTGCAATGTAGGCTTTGAAGTAGGGTGGGTAGAGCGCTGTCATTTCATCAAAGGTGGCATTGTTTTTTAAATTTAGTTTGCCAAGGGCTTCAGCACGCAAGCTATCAAGTAATAGACGCGCACTCACATATGTGTAGTTTGGTTCGGTTTCAACCAAAGCGCGAGCAGCCATAATCAACGCTTTATGAACATCGTCTAACTTTGCCAAATTGTAGAGGTTACGCATGGCGTCTTTGATGACCGGCGCTGCGTCTACATTGTCTAGATGACGACAGGCTTCAGTCACAATGGTGTTGACTCGTTCTGTATCGAGTGGTTTTAAAGCGCCATCAGGCATGGTAATCAATAAGACCTGGCTATCTCCAGGTTGCTGTTTGACTGCTGTATCACGCGCTTTACGACGCTCTTCACGATATAAAACATAGGCAACAGCGACTTTATGCTGGCTTTTTCGCATGAGTGCTAATTCAACTTGATCTTGAATATCTTCAATATGAATCGTGCCGCCACTGGGCATGCGTCGTTTAAATGCTTGTGTAATATGTTGCGTGAGCTCGTCAATTTCCTGGTGAATACGGTTTGATGTAGCGGCATTTCGTCCTTCAACAGCGATAAAGGCTTTGGTGATGGCAACTTTCACTTTGTCTTCGTCATATCGTACCACTTTGCCATTTCGTTTAATCGTTTTTAAAAAACCAGGTTCATTTGCGCTTAATTCAAGTTGACTTGAATACGCAACCAGTTGAATTGGTTCAATAATCTCTGACATGACAGTCTCCGAAGATAAAGTGATAAGTGTAAAAACACAATATATAGTTATATTTTATGTTTATATACACAATATAAGGGGTTTTTGTGAAAACTTCAATAGGATAAGTCTGGGATTATGTTGTGGATAAGATGTGAATTATCGGTTGCGAGCTTTCACCACGATGGCATCACTGACATTGGAAAAGCCATGAACGTTAATTTGAAATAAACCCATGTGTGCATTTAATTGACTGGAACTGCCTCCGTCTAAATTCAGCGCATCATTACAGTTCAAGGGAGCTCCTTTCATGAGTTGAGCCAAAGCTGTTGTAGTCATGGGGGAGTTATTCGTGACAAGGATAATAACGCGGCCTTTAGCGTCTATTCCCAGCGCTGTGCGCTCAGCAAGTCCCATTTTAAGTGAGGGTATTTTTTTGTCAATTAATAAACGGGGTCCGCTTTGTACGGCAAAGTCAACATGTTGGTTATCGGGATAGTGTTGAAGATTGGTGATATGCGGTTTTTCGTCGTTGATGTAAAAAATACCCCACCAACTGATTCGTTTTATAGGGGTGTGCTGCCCTTGATGGCTGATACGAAGACCAAGCGGATGATAGTCTTGATCAAAAAAACCACCGTTAATGGTGATTAAGGCTTGGCTGTGGTGGGCAAAGGCATCAACTGATGCATTATTTAGTGATAACTCATTTGCAACAATGAGATCCAATTTATTTTTTTTTAAATCAATACGAAAAGCATGAATGTGTGACCAAGGAATCAGTACGTGGGCATTGAGATCGCGATATTCAACGCCGGGTGCGATTTCACGCCAGGTGTTTGCAAATGATGACGATATCACGAATAGCAAACTGAAAAGCATAAGAATCAAAAGTCGCGGTTTTTTATAGTCAGCAATAGTTTGCCTTGTCATATTAATCTTGTATCCTAAAGCCTATCAATCAAAACCTGGTCTGAGTTATTGTGCGTTCATAACCAAAGACCCTAAATTTCATGGAATCCCTATGACCATATTACCGCAACTTAACGATACAGCCCAGCTTAAAATAGCAGACCTTTTAAACCATGTTTTGGCAAAAACCGTAAAAGCCGGTGCAACAGAGTCTTCAGTCGCTGTTAATCATGATGTGGGTTTTAGCGTTGATGTACGCATGGGTGCTGTTGAAACCGTAGCCTTTAGTGAAGATCAAGGCGTGGGTGTTACGGTGTATATTGGTAATCGAAAGGGCAGTGCCAGTAGTAGTGATACGTCATCCAAGGCATTGGATGCCATGGTTTTGGCGGCGATTGATATTGCAAAAGTCAGTGCGCCTGATCCTTGTTTTGGCTTGCCTGAGCGGGAGTTAATGACAGGCTTTACCAAAGATTTAGATCTCCATCATCCCTGGGATATTGTGCCGCCTCAGGCCATTGAGCTTGCTTTGCGTTGTGAAGCACAGGCTTTAAGCCGTGATACGCGCATTGCGAATTCTGATGGCGTCAATGTATCAACTTATACTTTTTCTCATGGTTTTGCAAATACCTTGGGTTGTCACACAATAGTAAACAGTAGCCGCCATACTATGAGCTGCTCACTCATTGCAAAACAAGGTGAGGCCATGCAGCGTGATTATGATTATACGACGGCGCGTTGTGCTGATGATCTACTAGCCCCTGAATCATTAGCAGACAATGCTGTAAACCGTGCCATTGAACGATTGGGTGCTCAAAAATTAAAAACACAAAAAACACCGGTATTATTTTCATCACGTGTTTCAGCGAGTTTATTTTCATCGTTTATTGGGGCGATTAGCGGGTCTAATTTATATCGTAAAAATACCTTTCTATTGGATTCAATTGGTCAGCAAATTTTTCCTGATGCGATTCGTATCTATGAGCAACCCCATCTCTTGCGTGCATTGGGTAGCTCGCCGATAGATGGTGAGGGCGTGCCAACTCGAAATAATCATTTTGTAGAAGAAGGCCGAATTTTACAATATGTGTTAGGAACCTATTCAGCGCGAAAAATGGGTTTAAAAACAACGGCAAATAGTGGTGGGGTATTTAATTTAACAGTTGACCCCACAGCGGGTGATTTCTCAGCATTATTACACACCCTGGGAACCGGCTTATTGGTGACCGAATTAATGGGAAGTGGTGCGAATATTCTTACAGGGGATTATTCACGTGGTGCCAGTGGGTTTTGGGTTGAAAATGGCGAAATTCAATATCCTGTTGAAGAAATTACGATTGCTGGAAATTTAAAAAATATGTTTAAAAATATTGTTGCTGTGGGAACGGATTTGAATCCGAATGTGTCAACACGCTGTGGTTCGGTGTTGATTGAAGAGATGATGGTGGCCGGTCAGTGAACATTTGTTTTTATAATCTATAATTATTTCAACCAGAATAAATTATGTATTTATTATGACGTCAACTTTAAATTTAAGAAATGCCGATTTATGGAGCATGCCCAATTGTCTCGATGAACAGTCTAAGCATGTGGCGTTGGGCGATTTGCACGGCAACGCACTCAAATTAATTTATGTCATGATTGAGGAAGGGGTTTTAAAGCTTCATGATGATAATCCCCCGGGCCTGTCAGCACGAGCAAAATATATGAGGTTGCGTGATATTTATGAATTAGGTGTCGATGTTTTGAGCAAACATGATATTGGTAAATTTAAAACCATTATTGATGAGGCTTCAGTTTACACGAATAAAGCAGTGACTTTAATTGGCGATGAGGTGGCTGATAGAGGAAATAATGATTATTTTACGCTCTTGGTATTGAAAAAACTAAACCAAGGAAAAGTCAAATTAGATATTACTCTGTCTAACCACGGCTTGGAATTTATCAAAGACTATTTCCGAAATAATTTCACAGGGAAATCGAATTTACGTAGTGAGCAAGGGCAATCATTAAAAAATATGCATCGTTTGATTGAAAGAGGATTGGTTCAAGAAAATGAGGTTCGCGAGATGGTTCAAACAGATTATTTGCCATTAGTGAAAGCGATCAGTTACAGCATCTCTCCAAAAGGAGTGATGACCTTATTTTCTCATGCACCCGTAGGTCTAGAAACGGTAGAGGCGCTCACAGAGCGTTTCGCTTTGGGTGTTTATGATGATAGATCGCCATCTAGGCTTGCTAAAACTATTAATGGGATCAATAAAGAAGTTCAGTCAGCTATTAAATCAAAAAACTTAACGCGCTTCATAGAGGAGGAAAAAAAATCTTTAGAAAACGTTGTAATAGCAAACGCTCCTATACCGCCTAAAGCACCGTTATATCGTTTAATTTGGAACCGGGTTGTCGGTACTGAATTAAAGACTGAAACGATTAACGACCTTTTTAAAGTCGAATATGTTCATGGACACATTGGCCCTGAAGTTTTAACCGATGTAGACGGACGTTCTGTTACGACCCATAAAAACTTAGATAGTCACTTTGGAAAGAAACACTGTTTTAAAACGAATGATAAAATAAAACATTTTACAAGACGGTCATCAGATATTCACTCTCCTACACTTGATGAATTAAAAACAATCGATGATGAACTGTTCACAGAGCATTTGATCCCCCTTTTTGAACGAACTAAACAGCTTCAAAGTTTGGGTAAAAATTATCCGAAATATCAGCCAGTGGCTGCTGCCGCGGATTTACTTTGTACACAGATTAATTCTAATCGTAATAAATATTTGAACACGGATTCTCCCGAGGAGAAATTGAAATTATTGAATAAAATTTCAGACTCTATTAGTGCAGCAAAAACGACATTTGAAACACACCGAGGTCTTTGGGCTGGGGTCCCGCGCGTTGCCAAAGCTGTACTGGGTCTGCTAGCCTTGGCAACCATGCTTCCCGCCTTGATAATCAAATGTAGTGCAAAAAAAAGTATTTATGAAACCTTTTATGGCACCCCAAAAACGGACTCTGCTTTAATCCTTGAGAAACTTGGGGAGGCCATTTTTGATAAACAAAACACCATGAAACAAAACCTTAAACAACTTCGAGAAATTCAAAGTACAAGTAGTACAGACAAAAAAAAATCTGAAGATCATGAAGGTGTTAGTGTTACTCCAGGAGAGTAGAAAAGGGGGAAGGCTGTACGAATAATAACGAATTAATTTTTATCCCGAAATGTAATTCGACCCTTGGTTAAATCGTAAGGTGTTAATTCAACTTTGACTTTATCGCCAGTTAAAATGCGGATGTAATTCTTACGCATGCGTCCTGAGATATGAGCGGTAACAATGTGCCCATTTTCAAGCTCAACACGAAACATGGTGTTGGGGAGCGTGTCGATGACGGTACCTAGCATTTCAATGTGGTCTTCTTTTGCCATAGGTCTCTCAAAGTAATTATAAGTAAAGTAAAGCAAAACGCATCGAAATCGAGTGATTGATTAGGATGCGTTGATATTCATACAGTCTAAAATAAATTTGAAATTAAGCTGTCATGGCTTTAACGCGAGCACTTAAACGGCTTTTGATTCTTGACGCTTTATTCTTGTGTAATAAGCCTTTGCCAGCGGCTTTGTCAATAATCGGTTGTGCTTTGGCATAGGCTGCGCGTGCGACGTCTTTATCACCGGCTTCAATGGCTTTCAGTACATTTCTAATGTATGTACGGTACATGGAACGCGCACTGGCGTTGTGTTGACGAATTTTAATATTTTGGCGTGCACGTTTAATAGCTGACTTAATATTTGCCACTTACAATCTCCGATAATTCAAAGTATATAAAAAAGACATTGATGATGCACAATATGGATGAAATTGTCAAGACAACGGTCGTGTAAATGGCTCAGATCGCTTACAATGCGATATTCATAAACGGTTTTTAGGCTTTCTTTATGACTGAAACGCTTGTTCCCACAAAACAACAAAGTTTATTACGTTCTACCTCACTGGTGTCATTGATGACCTTTATCTCGCGCATTATGGGATTTGCCCGCGATATGATTTTGGCGAAAATGTTTGGTGCGCATGCCGGAATGGATGCATTTTATATTGCGTTTAAAATCCCTAATTTTATGCGTCGCTTATTTGCTGAAGGTGCGTTTTCACAAGCCTTTGTTCCAGTATTAGCTGAATATCAAAAAACGCGAAGCATGAGTGAAGTTCGTTTATTTTTAGCACGGATTGCGGGTGGAATGACGACGGTTTTATCTGCTGTGACCGTGTTGGGTATTGTTGCGGCACCCTTTATCATCTATATCTTCGCACCAGGTTTTGGCGAAGACTCGGGGCGCTCTTTGCTGGCAACTCAAATGTTACGCCTGACGTTTCCCTATTTAATGTTAATTTCTTTGACGGGAATGGCGGGTGCCATATTGAATACCTATGGTTATTTCGGTGTGCCTGCATTTACACCTGTGTTTTTGAATATTTGTATGATTCTGGCTGCGTTATATTTAAGTTCATATTTTGATCCGCCTGTTGTTGCCTTGGCCTGGGGTGTTTTGATCGCAGGCATTGTACAATTGCTATTTCAAATTCCTTTTTTATGGCACCGTCGCTTGTTAGTTAAACCCAGTTTAATGTTGCGTGATCCGGGTGTGAAGCGGGTTTTGAAACTTATGGTTCCCGCTCTTTTTGGGATTTCTATTGCGCAGATTAATCTGCTGGTTGATACGATTTTTGCATCATTTTTAAATGTAGGTAGTGTCACGTGGTTGTTTTATACCGATAGGCTGGCTGATTTTCCTTTGGGTGTGTTTGGTGTGGCAATCGCAACAGTCATTTTGCCACACTTGTCTAGGCGACACGCGGAGCAAAGTGTTGAGCACTTTTCTCATGCATTGGATTGGGGGTTACGTTTATTGCTGCTTATCGGCGTGCCATCGGGTTTGGGCTTAATAATTTTTTCTATGCCGATGATTGCGAGTTGCTTCACCTATGGTGCGTTTACAGCACATGATTTATTACAGACACAAAAAAGTTTGATTACTTTATCGCTAGGCTTGCCCGCGTTTATGATGGTTAAAATTCTGGCATCAGGATTTTACGCACGTCAAGATATCAAAACGCCGGTACGAGCTGGGGTCATTGCCATGGTTGTCAATACGATACTATGTGCGCTGCTGATTTGGCCGCTTGCTCACGCTGGATTGACCTTGGCTTCTGCTTTAGCCGGTTATGTGAATTGCGGTGTGTTATTGTATTTACTGATTCGGCGCGGTATTTATAAGCCCACATCAGGCTGGATTCGTTTTATGGTTCAGCTACTGATGGCAAATGGTTTGATGTCGGGGTATTTGTTTTTTGTTAAAAATACCGTTTTATTCTGGTTAGACAAATCATTGATGATGCGTTTAACGATATTGTTAGCGCATGTTTTTGTAGCACTGATGATTTATTTACTTACGTTAAGACTTTGTGGAATGAAACCAGACGAGTTTCGTGGTCAAAAAAGGGGGGCATAATGCACGTTGAACAATTTTATCAAACTACAATAAATAATGCATTACCATTACTTTTTCTTAGTCAAGCCGCGTGCCGAGATGGAGTAATCAAACGACTGAGTTCAGTTGAGAAAAACACGTTATCTAGTCAACAATTTCAAGGTGTTCTTGGTGATGTTGTTGTGATTGTGAACTCAAATGGTTTGCCCGAGAAAATTTATATTGGTTCGGGTGAGAATCAATTTGATTTAGCCATAGCAATGGCTTTAAGTCGCATACCCCCAGGATGTTATTTACCACCTCAAGAGCTAACAGCGTCAGGGTATCTGATTTGGTCTTTGGCACAATATTCTTTCGATACATATAAGTCCAAAGCTGTTTTGCCGCGCGTTTTAGTTTCGGCGGCTTCTGTATTAAATACGATTTTGTTGCAAGCCAAGGCGATATTTCTGGTCAGAGATTTAATTAATATGCCAGCGAGCGCTCTGGGGCCACAAGCGCTTGCGCAACGAGTTGCCCTGCTTGCAAAAGAGCATCATGCGGAATTTGAACAATGGGTTGGTGACGAGCTCTTACGCGATAATTTCCCTGCGATTCATGCGGTTGGGCGTGCGGCCAGTGACGCACCGCGTTTATTATCGTTAACTTGGGGCGATAAAGCGCATCCCCGTGTGACCTTGGTGGGTAAAGGCGTGTGCTTTGATTCCGGTGGATTGGATATCAAGCCATCATCAGCAATGCGCTTTATGAAAAAAGACATGGGAGGGGCTGCTCACGTCATCGGTTTAGCGCAATGGTTGATGGGATATGGTTTACCCATTCGATTGCAAGTTTTAATTCCTGCTGTTGAAAATGTGATTGGCTCAAACGCTTATCGTCCGGGAGATGTATTGACCATGCGTAATGGGTTAACGGTTGAGATTGATAATACAGATGCCGAAGGGCGACTCATTTTGGCAGATGCGCTGGTGAAGGCCTGTGAAGATAAGCCTGAATTATTGATTGACTTTGCAACATTAACAGGTGCTGCTCGAGTTGCTGTGGGTACTGAAATCGCCGCGATGTTTACCGATGATGATGCGCTGGCATCAGCCTTGAGCGCATCATCCATTGAGATGAAAGACCCCGTCTGGCGAATGCCTTTATTTGCTGGATATGCTGGTATGCTTGATTCAGTCATTGCTGATATGACCAATTCAAGCCCCTCATCTTATGCAGGCGCCATTACGGCCGCTTTGTTTTTAAAGCGTTTTGTGACAGAGCCAATCTCATGGGTTCATTTTGATATGATGGCTTGGAATGTTGGTAATAAACCTGGTCGGCCTGAAGGAGGGGAAGCCATGGGGATATTAGCGGTTGGTCAGTATTTGATTGATCGATACACTTAATTGTGTGTGTTTGGTGTTAAGTCATTCGGATCATCAGGTCGTTTTGGCTTTTTAGCCTTAAATTGATGAGTTATGTTATCTACACCGACAACCTTTTCTTCGTTTGTCTTGATTGAAGGATGTTGATTATCGGGTGTTGGCGTTACCGAAGGTGTGGGTGAATTTTTCTTATTGACTGATGAGTTTGGTTTTAGCGTGTCAGGTGAGCTTAAATTACAAACAATTTTTGGAGTAGAGGCTTGGGCAAGGTCTTGGCTTGGTTGAGGTGACTCGTCGTTATTCAATGTAGCCTCTTTTCTACTAAAAAGCCATTTCCCAAAAGTAACGACGAATGGTGCCGCGACATAAACCCCACCGATTATGGCAGCGATTGCTAAAATGCTTAATCCAGCTGGTGGAAAAAACAAAGACACAACAGAACCAATCACGACTAGTGAACCCAGAGCCACATTCATACATCGGCTGATAATTCTGCTTTCGGATGTGACTCGCTCTTCAAGTTTGTTTTTTTCGTTGTATAAGCCTTGGATTTCTGCTGTTTTTAATTCATAGTCTGTTTTTATTAAATCTATTTGTGCTATCAAAGTATCAAGGTTATCAGAATGGCAATTGTTCAGCTGCTCTTCTAATGCTTTAGTCTTATCCTGTAAAGCGTTTAATGCCCTTGTATCATTTTCTATTTGTTCTATTAATTCGACAATGGCTTTTCGGTCTTGTGCACGCTGGTAAAAAACCATACCCAGTGAGCCCAAACTGACCGCGAGTGATAAGCTAGCAAGCGCCACCGCTATAAACGGTGCAGCAGGCGTTAAAATAAGAGCGGTGATGGTGAGTGCTAATACGATTGATGCATAAAGCCATTTAGCGTTATTTTTTAGTGTAAAAGGAATTTTTTTTCCCAATGTAAATGCGGCGATGTAAATCAAAGGAATAGTCAAAAAATCAAGAATATCGAGCGCTAAACCGGCATTTGATGTAAACAGCACGACTTCAAGCGCAGTATTGTTTCTATGTCTATGGTTGCTTTCAAGTTGACCGACACGTCGAGTTGTCGTGTTGACTCGTTGTAGTAACTCATTGATGAACGGAATTTTTTCTAGAAGCATTGAAATATAATCATCGTCCTCAGTATCAGAATGTTTTTCAGGTTTGAAGAGAAGCGGCTCTTGTATTTTTTTCAACTCATCAAGAAGCTCTGTTTTTTTTTGTTCGTTATCTTGAGCGGAAATGGGTGACATGATGATTCTCACTTGAGTTAGCGTGCCTCATAACTTCAAGTATAGCTCAAGGTTACTCCATATTTGCTTTGAGCAAATCGTTATTTATCCTCAAATTTTGTGCATTTTATTCTGTGATTGATTCAATGTCATGTGTATGCAGCTCATACCCTTTAGCGCGATACGTGCGATAGTGCTCACGGCTTATTGTTTTATCAGCGTCATTGCCGAGCACGACTTCGATAATCCGTCGAAAACGAATATGGAAGGGTGGGATTGTTGATGTCATGTTGAAGAGGATGTCGTTGAATCCTCTCGGTTCGCTACCATAACCCATTTGCACAGCAGGGGGCGGTTCAGGTCCTTCTCCTTGAAGGTTATGAGGCACAAAGCTGTCTTCTTTGTAAGTCCATAATAATTCATCGAGTAATTCAGCGTCATTTTTGTTTTCGCAATAAACAAAAACGGTGTGTCCTCGTCGGTACGCTTTTTCAAGAAGACGACAAGTGGTCAGCCAACGTGCTTCCGGTTGGCTATCATTTAATAAATAAAAATCAACTCGCATGCGCAATGTCACGTAATAATTGAATCAATAATGAAACCGGTCTACCGGTTGCATTTCGTTCTTTACCAGAAACCCAAGCCGTTCCTGCGATATCTAAATGTGCCCAACGAAACGATGTGGTAAATCGAGACAAAAAACACCCGGCAGTAATACTACCTGCCGTTCTGTCAAACGTTGAATTAACCATGTCGGCAATGGGGCTTGCCAATGACGCTTGATAGGCTTCATCAAGTGGTAGTCTCCATGCTTTGTCTTGACTTTCAATAGATGCATTTAAAATTAAGCTAGCCAGTTCGTCATCAGGCGTCATCACCCCAGTGGCAACAGAACCTAAAGCAATAATCACAGCCCCCGTTAAGGTTGCGATATCAATGACGAAACGAGGATTAAACCGTTCTGCATAGGTTAATGCATCGGCTAAAACCAGGCGTCCTTCTGCATCGGTATTGAAGATCGGA
>JAJZSG010000027.1 GCA_021849905.1 Pseudomonadota bacterium | reverse complement strand
CAATCCAATATCGAAATAATTCCGCTTGCTTACGCGCGCAGCTCGGATTAGTCCGAGCTGCGTGACAGGCACTTACCCGGCGATTGTGACAGGATACATAACGAGTTTATCCAATTAACAAAGATTTACAAAAATAATAACCAACTTATCATAGTGCTAAGACATATCATCAAAAATGATGGCATAGACTATCACTTCGATTTAACCGACGGTCACCATCAACTAAATCTTCAACTCGAGACTGATTCACCGGTGCAATTACCCGTTACTTTTGTCTTGATATCCGAGCATCCGCTCGCTGACAATTCAACCATCCAATGGATTAGCGATGAAACCAGTTTGATTTTATCGCCCCACGCAATCACTCTCTATGATGATCCATTTTATCTAAAAACTTCATACCACGCAGAACTTCTAGATTGGTCTCTTGAAGCCCCTGAATTTGACACGATGATTATCGATGGTTTTGCTTATGAAACAAACGATGGGGTCAATTTAACGATGAAGCAAAGCATTCATAGACAAGGAACGATTGAATGGTCTAAGCAACAAGACAAAGTGCTAAATACGCTTCTAAATAATCTAGACGACGATAACCTAGAAAAACATCAACGAATATTAAGTTCGATAAGTATACGTCAATTTATCACCCCTCCTAATTCTGCTGGAGTAAAAGTAAAAGAACAGGTTGGTCGTATTAGCAGACTCATTGAGCTTGGTTTGACGATTAATGCCCTAAATGAAGATGAGCAGTCGCCTCTAACTGATGCAATATCATACGGATATAACGGCATTATCAAACTACTCTTAGAACATGATGCTGATTTAAACAGTTGTTTTCAGGATTATGGTTTGAGTAATGCATTAATCAAAGGCCATTCAAGCGTGATACGTGAATTGGTTTTTGGTAACCATGGGCTAGATTGTGACAGCAGAATATTGATAAAGAATGACTATCGTTATGGTTATTATAAATCAAGTCAAGTTGATTTAGTTTGGCCACGCTTTCACAAGGCTTCTGCGTTCCTAACAGAAAATATAAATATAATCCGTATGATCGTGACGGCATGTTGTGATATCGATGCACAAACGTCTTCAGGCTTTACAACGCTGATGTTTGCGGTCATATCAGGTCATGAAGACATCGTTGACCTGCTAATTAACGAAGGTGCCAATGTGAATCAACAAACATGCATGGGTCAGACCGCATTGATAATGGCCACAGCCCATAGCCATACTTCAATTGTTAAACGATTATTTAATGCAAACGCTGACCGATCACTCATGGAAGGCTCAGGTAAAACAGCAGGTCAAATTGCTCTGCAACAAAAAAATACTGAAATTAAACAATTATTTTTCGGCAGTAAGCTTCCAGACTGGGAGTTAGATGCTCAATCTAATAACGGCCGATATGATCAATCTGAGGAAAGCACGGAGCATGCCTCGGCTAAACACAGCGCATTTTAACTACCATAGGCAACAATACCAGGCGAACCCGGACAAAGCACAATCCCATTGCTAGTATAAGGATACGACGAGCTCACGTCGATTAATGGGGGAAAAGAGCCATCAGTTCCTGGCGTACCCGACGTAAGGCAGGCACTTGGCACACCATTTATTAACGTACTCCCCGACGGTGCAATCCCCGTCCCCGTATCGGCAACAAGATAAGCTGCGAATAAACCCGAGGCAGAAATAGTGGTATCAATGGGCGTAGAACCATAAGGATAAACCGTACCACTGGCATTTGAAGCCAAAGGGGTCACTACAAAATGAGTTATTGCAGCGCACTTTTGGTTATCAACCAGAAACGAGCATGTCGCACCCGGTAATAGCGACGCGACCGAATCACAGGGCGCGGTTGATGACAAGGAATCATAAACCTCGACTTGAATCGGTGTAGCTGTAATGCCCAAACTATTTATATCGTCTACGGTGTGAAGATTATTTGTTACAATCAAAACCGAAATAGCGAATACCGCTTTCAAGGGCATATTTAAAATAAAAAAAACAAATGCTTGGTATTTGATAAAAAGCCTTCTTGATAAGCGAATCATCATGTCTCCAGTGGATTGATTAATTAACTGATAACACAGCAGGCGCGCCATAACACAAAACCCGACCACAACAACCACATGATGAATCCAACTCCACATAAGGAGGATATGAGGTATCACCTGCCCCGACTGGAACACCGGGTGTATAACACTGATTTGAAACCCCATTGCCTACTTTTTTACCTGAAGGCGCCGTACCTTGCCCAGTATCGGTAACCAAAAAAGCCGCCATGGGTTCTGTCGTCGTGACCTTTACGCTGATGGGATCATGGCCATAAGGATAAACACCACTATTCACGACAGACGCCAAAGGCGTTATCACAAACCGATTGATTGCCGAACACACAGGCCCCACAGCCAGTGTAAAACTGGCTCCTGGTGCCAAAGACGCTAAACTCGCGCAAGGCGTTGTCGCAGATGCAGATGAATACACCTGAATCATAATCGGTGTGGCCGTAAAACCTGTTGCTTTTGTATCAGCCACCAGATGAAGATTATTGGTGACCACGAAAATAGACAGTGCGGCAACACTCTGAAAAGACATTTGAAACAACACAACCCAGAATATTAGCCCGATTACCCATGATTTTTTATCCATCCAGATTTCATCATCAAACACGAACACATTTATCAATATAGCAGTCTTGAAACGATTTTTCATCGTCATTCATCAAAAAACCGCGGCCATTGCATTTAATCGACTTGGAGCTCGAAGCTTTAATATTTCAGATTATATGAGAAGAGACTTCGGAAGTGTTGATTAAATATTAAAAAAAATGTACAATAAAAGAAACAAACGGTTGCATACTGAGAAATCATGACCCAGATATTCTATTGGAAAGGCGCTCAAGGCAAAAATGATTTATTAACAGAACACTACGAAACTATCATCCGTATACTAAACCAAGACTATGCGGCTGCTGATTTGGAAAAATTACGCCACAATGACCAGAGTACAATTTACAGTTTTAGGCTTAATCAAGCTGACCGATTGTTGTTTACTACCCGAATACTTAACGGTAAACCATATCTTCATGTTCTTGAATTTATTAAAAATCATGATTATCAAAAAAGTCGTTTTCTGAAAAATCATGTGCTGCGAAACTACTTTAACAATCAAAATCAAGACAAAGGAAGCAATAAAGCTGACGCTATAATCGAATTTTCTCCTTTAACCCTAGCTGATGAAAAACCACAATATACCGAATCAACACCGTCAGAGGCTTTCAATCCAATTCCATTAGACTACTTTAACCGCCAATTTATTCAACTGCATACTGAACAACAAGAGGTCATGAGTCGCCCCCTACCCTTTATCATTAACGGTGTCGGTGGCTCTGGTAAAACTTACTTAGCACTGTCTTCATTGAGTCAATTTATTGATACGCATGACAGTAACTATCCTGCCAAAATACTATACATAACAAAGGAAGCCTCATTAATCGAAATCATCACACAACATTGGGCGGAGTTAGATATCACCCTTCCTAACAATATCCAAATAGAATTTTTAACCTACAATCAACTGCTATCACAATTCGTTACTTTTCAAGTCCATTCAGATGAACAACACAATTACTTAAATTGGCTAAACAACCAAAAAAAATCTAGCATCGAATTTGATAATCAATTTCACGAATTTAAAATTTGTTCTGTTCATACTAGAGAACAATATTTAGAGCTAGGTGAACATCAATCGACTTGCCCTCGAGAATATCGCATCCATATGTATGATCAATATTGCGCCTTTGAGTCATACTTGATAAGCAACCACTTGATTGACCCTGTTTTCCACACTCTAAAAGTACAACCCACTTACGCGCGTATTGTCGTTGATGAAGCTCAAAATCTTGCGCTGAAACAATTAGTTAATATTCATCAATTAGCGATTCATGACGCCATTCTTTATTGCATGGATCCCCAACAAAATCTCGTTGACCAATCTCCGGTTAGGCGCTTATTACAGCAGTTGCATTGGTCTCGGGAGCACAACCTTAAATCGATTCATTTAAATCGTACCTATCGATGTCCTGTTAACATCACAAATACTGTGAATACCTTATTACAGGCTAAGCGTCACATACTGGGAAAAATTGATAAAGATGAAATAGAAACACTGCTTATAGATAATAATAATCCAGATCCGGGGCATGTAGTATTTGCTTCAAAAAATAATATAAACCAACACCAGGATATTTTACAACGACACACCACCCCTCATTTTGCTGTCATTACCCAAGAGCATTTGATAGACGAAGCACGAAATCGTTTTAATACTGCGCTTGTTTTTACTGTTGAGCGTATTCAAGGTCTTGAATATCATACCATCGTGATTTATCAACTACTAGCCGACAACAATTCACAACAACATCTTAAAGCGATTCATAAACCGCTGAAAACCATTGAAACAGAAAGACGAACGAAAGAAGCTAAGCAAGAGTGTCATTATCTAGCCCCCTGGTTCAACAAACTGTATACCGCATTTACTCGTGCTCAACATACCTTACTCATCTGCGAAGATGTAAAAACACATCAAGATGGATTAATTCAACTGTTACAAAATAGTGTTCAACGAGTCACGTTTGTTGCAAAACAACCGATACCGATAGCTAATACAAGTCGAACCGATTGGGAAAAAGAAGCACTGAGACAAGAAGCTAGGGGTAACCTTGATATCGTGAAAGATATCAAGGCACGTTACTTAAAAGTAGAACCGATTAAGCCAACTATTCCTGATGCTGCCCCAGTGGATCAACCCACTGCACCAACAACAAAAAAGAAAAAAAATAATGCGAAGAAAAAAACTAAAAAAACACCACTCACTGAGATTGAAAATAGAACGCTTGATATTTTAAATCGTTTCAATGAAAAAGGAACTATTAGAGCATGGACAGAACAAACTGATTTTATGACAACCTTATTTGATACACCCATCAGTATCAGCCATCAGGCACCTAAATCACTGTTTTATCATATTATCGAATCAGAAATACATAGTCAGCGTTTTGCCATCGCATTGGGAGTATTACCCACAATAGGTTTACTTCACAACAATTTTATACCACGCATGATTAACGAAGCGCCCCAGTTGCCAACCTCTATTGTCGATAAAATACTATATCATCTGTTTATTTACACCTATAGTTTGTTAAGTCAATTTTCCATTCGATCTTGGGTATTTAAAATGCTAGATCAACAGCGATTTGAACGATTATATGTGAATGCTTGTCAAACCGATATGGGTTCTATGTTGTTCGTTGATAACATTATTAATAATCAAATATTAAATACCGAAATCAGAAGCTATTTTATTAATATTTTAACTAAACCTCATCCGATAACAAAAAATACATCACACAATTTATTAATCCATACAAATGTCAACAAACGATTAGATGAACTTCTTAACCCCAATTTAGAACGTTCAACGCTTACTGATTCACAAGAAGATAGTACTTCAGATAGAAGGGAGGAACTCAATCTAGATCTACAAAGCAAACAATGGATAGACAACCATAAAGACTCAATAGTTACAAACAATATTGTTAACCTAAATCAAATACCTTATTTAGTCGGCGCGTTAAGTATCAAACAACGACGATATATATTCGAGTTTTTCAAAGATAAAATTATTCATCAAATTTCAACAATAGACATTTTAATCAGAATCAAATGGACGTTTAGTCTTTCAAGTGCGCAATTTTTAAATGTATTAACAGAAATCAAACATAGTTTACCTAACTTAATCCTATCAACTGAATCACTTCTAGATATTAATCCCTACCTATGTGATGAACATTTTGAATTCATACTAAATGCAATCAGTGAACACTTACCGCGCCTGATTAGCACCCCAGACATTTTGATTGAATTAATGGATAAACTGGATAAAAAACAAAAAGATATCAATATTCTTGATAAAAATAATATAACACGCAAACAAATGATTTTGTCTATATTCCATGAGCACGATCGCCATCTCATTGAAGATGCTCAAAATTTATCTGTTATCCTCAGTAAACTAACGCCTGAAAAGGGGCGAGAGTTCATGTCATCACTTAATCACAAATTACAAACATTAGTTAATAACTCAGCAACATTATCCAGACTGTTATGCTATCTTGATCCAGATCAGTGCCGAAGTGCGTTTGCTGTATTTATGAATGAAAACGTCGTATACAGTTTCATTAATAGCGCTCAAGATATATTCAATATATTCCGATATATTGATGATCAATCAAAAAATGATATTTTAATATTAATACAACCAAGATTACCTGATTTAATTCATAATCATGATGATTTAATCTACCTGCTATGTTATACCAACGATGACCAATTTCAGATAATATTAACAAGTATACAAAATAGATTATTTGATATAATTGATGAGTCAGGCAAATTGTTAGCAATTCTAGCTAGCTTAAATTCAACTCACTGTAAGGCTCTACTCAGTGCAATTGAACATCAGTTGCCTGAGCTGATTCAGTATTCCCCACAGGCAGTTTACAGTGTATTTTATTATCTTGATGAATCTCAACGAGTCAATGTATTTAATCAAATTAAGAAACACTTACCCACCTTGATCGATACACTTGACGATTTCATTCAGATTACTTATTACCTTAACGAGAATGAACGAAAAGTCGTATATCCAATTATCAAGAATAAATTGTCGACGTGGATTGACAGCGCACAAACTGCGAGCCGATTATTGCAGCATCAAAAAGGTATAGGTCGCCTATTCATATTACTTATCGTTAAACGTCGACTAACTGACCTTGTTAATAGCCCCGATGATGTGTGCTATTTAATTAAGCACCTTAATTCGACCGAATGTGAGCGAATATTTGCTCTAATCAAACAAATTCGACCCGACTTAATTAATCGCCCTATTCATGTTGGTTATACATTTAGACACTTAAATGACGCTCAATATAAAATAGTCTTGTCTATTATTAAACCTGATTTAATCCATATAATTAAAAATTGCGATGATTTAATCCAAGTTCTTCGCTACCTTGATCAAATACCCTGTCAAGATTTTTTAGCAACCATGGGTGATCATGTACATGAACTGGTTAAAAACATTAACGATTTAATTCATATCATTCAGTATCTTAATGATGGGCAACGCGAAGCGCTTTTAAAAAGTATTCACCCTGATCAATGGGATAAATGGTTAGAAGAAAATCATGACTGCTTTTGTATATTACAAGAGATTATTCTGCGCGATTGTGATCGACTCAATCCTACATTTAGGTCAATTTTATCCATGCGACAAGTTGATGATTCAAATACCACACCTCAATTAAAAATGGATTTATAAGCACATGGATTAGACAATTAAGTGGTGTATCCTCATTCTCGACTTTGCTAGACAAGGCAAAGCTATGAGGCTTAATCCAACTTATGATGCACCTGACCAAGTCGATGGTGAACAATCTCATTTGAAATAATTAGCATAATAAAGTACTATTGTCGAAATTATTATCAGACATACTTAAAGTGGATATTATGCAAGAAAAATCGTCTGTAAATTCAAATCATTCAAAAAAAACCAGCCTGAATAACTATTTGCCATGGGTGGTATGGTTTTTAGCAGCACTATTTTACCTTTACGAAAATGTGATTCAGGTATCTCCTGGCATCATGGTGCCTGATTTGATGAAGACATTTGCTATTAACAGCGCGGCATTAGGTAGCGTGATTGCGTTTTTCTTTTATTCCTATGCCGGTATGCAAATCCCCGTGGGCGTTTTAGTTGATAATTTTAATGCTCGATTTTTACTAACTGGCGCGGCCTTGTCCTGTGCCTTCGGCTGTGTGATTTTTGCTCTAGCCAGCAGTATTGTCATGATTGCCTTAGGGCGTTTTTTAATTGGTTTTGGTGCGGCATTTGCTGCGGTTTGCTCTATGAAATTAGCAGCCAACTGGTTTCCTATCAAAAAGTTTTCGTTACTGGTGGGGCTCATGGTCACCATGGGAATGCTAGGCAGCATGATAGGCGAAACGCCACTGGCTATTCTTGTTGAGTACATCGGCTGGCGTCATACCATGATGGTTTTAGGCGCGATAGGCATTGCTCTGGCTGTTTTTATTATTACAACAGTTCGTCATTCACCTAATGCTGAAGAAAAAACAAAATCGTCAAAACAACCGCTATTACATGGTTTGAAAACTGTGTTTAAATCTCGACAAAGTTGGATATTAGCCATTTATGGCGGCTTAATGTTTGCCTCAACATCGATTTTCGGTGGCTTATGGGGTGTCCCTTATTTAATGAAGGCTTACAGCCTTGATAAGCCTACAGCGGCAGGAATAGTCTCGATTATGTTTTTTGGCTGGGTCATTGGCAGCCCATTATCCGGATTAATGACCAACTGGCTGAAATCATACAAAAATGTTCTTTGGTTAAGCTCAATCGGTGGCTTAATCGTGATGATGGCCATCCTTTACATTTCAAATCTGCCTTTATTTTTACTATCCGGTTTAATTTTTTGTTTTGGGTTATTTTCAAGCTTCTTTTTACCTTCATTTACACTGATGCATAATTTACATACCAGTGATTGCAGTGGTACGGCCATTGGCTTTATGAATGCTGCCAATATGTTAGGGGGCGCGATTGGACAGCCGTTGATTGGTATTTTGCTTGATGCAACCTGGGATGGAACGCTAGTCAATCAGGTTCGCATCTATTCAGTTTCTGACTATCAATACGCGCTCACCTGTCTGCCCCTCATGATAGTGATTTCACTGGCCTTAATTCCGTTAATTAACGAAAAACATGCGTGACGACAAATGACTAAAAAATTATATATTAAAACCAATGGTTGTCAGATGAATGAGTATGATTCTTCTAAAATGGCTGATGTCTTATTAAACTCTCATGGCTTAGAAACAACTGATAAAGTCGAAGAAGCCGATGTAATATTACTCAATACCTGCTCTATTCGCGAAAAGGCCCAAGAAAAAGTGTTTTCACAACTCGGGCAATGGCGGGAATACAAAAAAAATAATCCGCATGTAATAATTGGTGTTGGGGGTTGTGTTGCCAGTCAAGAAGGTGCTTCTATTATTAAACGCTCCCCCTTTGTTGACCTTGTTTTTGGACCACAAACACTGCACCGCCTGCCGGATATGCTAAAAACACGTTTAGAAACTCGAAAACCCGTAGTTGATATCAGTTTTCCTGAAATTGAGAAATTTGATCATCTACCAGACCCTCGTGCGGAAGGGCCGGTTGCCTTTGTTTCGATTATGGAAGGCTGTAGCAAATATTGCAGTTATTGTGTTGTCCCCTACACTCGGGGTGAAGAAATCAGTAGGCCCTTTGATGACGTGCTGGGCGAGTGCTATCAACTCGCAACTCAGGGGGTCCGTGAAATCAATTTATTAGGCCAAAATGTTAATGATTATCGCGGTAAAATGGATAGTGGTGAAATCGCTGATTTGGCATTGCTAATCCAGTATCTCGCAGCCATCGAAGGCTTAGGCAGAATACGATTTACTACCTCTCATCCGCTGGCGTTTTCAGATAATCTGATTAATGCTTTTGCTGAAGTGCCGGAGCTTGCCAATCATCTTCATTTACCCGTACAAAGTGGTTCGGACCGAATTTTGGCCATGATGAAAAGAGGCTATACCGCACTTGAATTTAAATCAAAAATTCGCAAATTACGCAAAGTGCGGCCTGATATTCGTCTGTCAACCGATATTATCGTGGGGTTTCCTGGTGAAACGGATAAAGACTTCCAAGATACTATGGATTTGGTTCATGAAATGGGCTTTGATACATCCTTTAGTTTTATTTACAGCCCAAGACCGGGTACGCCTGCAGCAAATCTGCCAGACGAAACCCCGATGGAAGTTAAAAAACAGCGTTTAAAAATTTTACAAGATCGACTGGGATTACAAGCATCACGATATAGTCAAGCCATGATTGACAGCACACAACGCATATTAGTGATTGGCCCGTCTAAAAAAGACGCCGCTCAATGGGCGGGTCGAACCGAGTGTAATCGTGTTGTAAACTTTGAGGGACCCGCTGATCTCCAAGGCCAGTTTGTCCACGTTCAAATTACTGATGCACAACCCAATTCACTTCGTGGCCGATTGATAAACGACTAGTATGATAGAACCTGCTTATAAATGGCATAACTATGACTGAAGCCAAAAACTCCCTTATAAGCGATGCGATTGTCTCATCTGAGTATTACGGTCAACGTGTTGATGTGGTACTCGCTCAATTATTCCCTGAATATTCGCGTTCGCAATTAACGCAATGGCTAAAAAATGGCGCCATTACATTAAACAATCGGTCTTATAAGCCAAAAGATAAACTTCAAGGTGGTGAGGTGGTTCATATGCACGTAAATTTAATCACACCATTTAAACCCAATCTACCTGAAGCAATACCCATCGAGATTGTGTTTGAAGACAATTCGATTTTAATTATCAACAAACCCTATGGTTTAGTCGTACATCCCGGCGCGGGAAATCCAGACCATACGTTGGTCAATGCTCTGATACACCATAAACCCGAACTCAATCACCTGCCGCGCGCAGGAATCGTGCATCGTCTAGATAAAGACACCACCGGACTACTAATCGTTGCAAAAAAACTAACAAGCCACACCAGCCTGATTCGACAGATGCAAGCTCGTGAAATTCAACGCCACTATATCACTTTGGTTCATGGGCAAATCATATCCGGTGGAACAATCGACACCTTTTACGGTAGACATCCACGTAATCGTTTAAAAATGGCGGTTTGCACACAAGGCAGACTTGCCATTACGCACTATAGCGTTCGAAAACATTACACTGGCTTGACATTACTCGATGTTAAACTCATGACAGGACGCACGCACCAGATTCGCGTACATCTGTCTCATATCAACCATCCTATTGTGGGTGATCAACTCTATTGTGGTAGAAATCGAATCCCCGGAGGCATTCCTGATGAACAGCGTACGGCTTTACAGCAATTTAAGCGTCAAGCGTTACACGCCGGTTTTATCTCTTTTCTTCATCCAGAAACCCAACAACCCTTGACATTTAACGCTCCCCTGCCTGATGATTTCCAAACCTTGTTAACTATTCTGGATAAATCGATTGACTCATCTGACTGCGAATTGGCCGGCACCTCATCATATTAAGGCATTAACAACGACACGCGCGCCAGGTAAAAGCCTTGGGTTTTATGCGCAAAATAATCTAGGCTTACATGTTGGCGATGATGAATCACGGGTTTTACATAATCGTGCGCGATTAATAGACACCTTTAATTTGCCAAATGAACCGGCCTGGCTTGATCAAACCCATAGCACCGATTGCGTTGTTATTGAAAATGAACCTCAACGCATCGCTGATGCGGCAGTTACCCGTTCAACCTTACATCCGCTAGCCATCATGACGGCTGATTGCCTACCTATTTTGCTTTGCGATACAAAAGGGACTGAAATTGCAGCCATTCATGCCGGTTGGAAGGGCTTACTAAATGGGATAATCCAAAATACATTGAAAAAAATGCTTTCAAATCCTGCTCATTTGATGGCGTGGATTGGGCCTGCTATCTGTCAACAATGCTATGAAATAGGCGATGAGGTTCGTAACCTCTATACCGAGCGGTATCCCTTTACTCATAGCGCCTTCAAACAAACCGCGTCAGGGATTCATGCTAACTTACCTCAATTAGCCGAATTCATTCTTAATCACTTCGGCGTGAACAACGTTTACCAATCTAAGGCTTGCACCTTTGAGCGTAAAAATGACTTCTACTCCTATCGACGCGAAGCACAAACCGGTAGAATGGCTACATTAATCTGGTTTAAATAGGATAAATAAAATGAAAAAAATACTATTATCGCTCCTCACCCTACTATCCCTGACATCTATATCAAACAGCGCCACCCCAACACCGATAAACCAATTGCCTACGCTTGCGCCTGTATTAAAAAATGCCATGCCAGCGATTGTCAACGTTGCGGTTCAAGGTGTTATTCCGGGTCAAACACCCATTGATGCACAATCTCGTGGACAGGCCATGCCAGAACCACCACGCAAATTTCAAAGCATTGGTTCAGGCGTTATTATTGACCCTGCTGCCGGAATCATCATCACCAACGATCACGTTATCCGCAACGCATCCCTGATTACCGTCACACTCAATGATGGTCGCCGATTAAAAGCTAAATTAGTCGGAGGCGATAGTGAAACCGATGTGGCCGTCCTTAAAGTTGATGCAAAAAACCTAAAAAGCTTACCCATAGGTGACTCGGATAAAATGGAGGTGGGTGATTTTGTTATGGCGATTGGCAACCCCTTTGGTCTGAACAGTTATGGAAACAGCCAATCAGCAACCTTTGGCATTATTAGTGCAATGAAGCGCAGCGATCTAAATATTGAAGGCATTGAAAACTTCATTCAAACCGATGCCGCCATTAACCCCGGAAACTCCGGCGGTGCGCTCGTGAACGTCAAAGGCGAATTGATTGGTATTAATACCGCTATTATTTCATTATCAGGCGGTAATGTGGGTATTGGTTTTGCAATTCCCATTAATATGGTACGTGATGTTGCTCAACAAATTGTGAAATACGGCTCTGTTCATCGCGGTCTCATGGGGATCTTCGTGCAACATCTAACCCCTGAACTAGCTCAAGCCTTAGGCTATCCCGAAAGTTTTCAGGGCGCATTGGTAGCACAAGTTAATGAAAACTCACCCGCTGAGCTTGCCGGATTAAAAGCCGGTGATGTCATCACTCAGATTAATGACACGAAGATCACTCAAGCAACTCAAGTCAAAAACACAATTAGCCTGCTACGCGTTGGCAGTGAAGCAAAAATTTACATCAAACGTCAAGGTAAAGATATCTCACTAAAAGCCATGGTGACCGATGTCAAACTCCATGAACAGAAATTACAATCTGACAATCCCTTCCTGTATGGTATGGCGCTCAGAAACTTTGAACAAGACTCACCATTACATGGACATATCGTTGGTGTACAAGTGGTTGGCTCATCTGAGAACAGTGCCGGATGGCGTGCAGGGATTAGACCGGGCGATGTGATTATCACGGCTAATAATCAACCCACAACCAGTACGAAAGATTTGCAATCCATTGCGAAGCAGAAAAAAGATCAACTGTTGGTTCAAGTATTGCGTGGATCAGGTGCTTTGTATATTTTAATAATTTAGAGCTTGTTAACAATTCACCCTCAGAAGGCCTACGTCCCGCGACTTGTTCGCGGGATCTAGTTCTTGCTTAAACGCTGGACTACGCGGACAAGCCGCGGAGCGTAGACTGTTAATTGCGACGCTCAGAGCCTAGGTTTCGCTACGGCTTCGGATGACTAATTGACGCATGATGACTCTCCAAACAATAATTCTCTAATTGCTCCCTCATCCAGCTCATCAGTGTTAAAGACACAATGACACTACTGCTTCTTGATAACATTCCGTTAAACAAATGAGCGAGTCCAACCGATTTGGCTGTTTTAAAAAAGCCCATCGATTGAGAAGCTGACGATTGTTGTATGGTTTTAATTGTATCTAAGGGTTGCGATACAACAGTAGCCATTATGCCTGAGGATACCCCCGCTGCAAGACTGGAAAATGTATCATTTGAACAATAGGGCTTTAAATAACTCTTAAATATTGGCGTAACAGCTAAGAAAAACACAGAAAAACATCCCTCTCTTAAGGCTGTTGCGAATTGTCCTGCAAATACACCAGAAATGCCGTGTTGTTTGACTTGAGTCTTTATTGCTTGTGCCAAGTTTAATTGGTGATTGTTATTTTGTACCATCATCACCATCTCCACAGGGCAACTGATAACGGATGACAAAACGCCTGCTGCAAATGCTGAGCCAATTTTTTGCTTATAATCGGGTGTTTTTGAAAAAAAAGTTTGTCTCTATCCATTGCACTGATCCAACTTGAACAGCGATTATCGGCATAAAACCTAGCGCATTAGCAATGGAGCCTTTGTCTGGAGATCACTATGTAGAGGATACGTATAAGCAATTATGATTTAAAACAATAAGACTGACCATTTTTAGGGATATTAAATTGGTCATTAGGAATATCTCGATCTTTAAGTGCCATCTTTAGATCGATGACTGGCTTATCAATCCCCTCGTCACTTAGACGAAACGTACCAAAATGAATAGCAATACTTTGAAGAGCACCTAATTCAATGTGTGCCTGAACCGCTTCGTCCGGATTCATATGGCTGTTTTTCATAAACCAACGAGGCTCATAAGCACCTATAGGTAACAACGCAACGTCTATCAAACCGAAACGATCGCGAATCAGACTAAAATGCGCGCCGTAACCGGTATCACCGGCAAAATAAATATTTCGATCAAACGCACTAATGACAGCACCACCCCATAAAGATTGATTAGTATCAAAAAGACCGCGTTTTGACCAATGTTGAGCAGGGACTAATGTCATTGTCACATCTTGATTCTGAAACGACTCCCACCAAGCCAGTTCATGAGTCCGGGTGCGTGCCCGTTTTGGTAAATATTGCCCAACACACAAGGGGACAATCCACTGCGGATTATCGCGTTTTAGAATTTTTTTAATAGATGGTAAATCAAGGTGATCATAGTGATTATGACTGATGAATACGTAATCGATTTTAGGTAAATTCCCAAAAGCAATTCCAGGGTTACGATAACGCTTTATATTAAACAAAGCACTGGGACCCAGTTTCTCAGAAAATACCGGATCAGTTAATACCGTACACGATGACCACTGAATGAGAATAGTCGCATGATTAATAAACGTAATGCGACAATCATCACCCCGCAATTCAACAAGATTATTGATATCATTGTGATTATCGGCTAAAGGCTGGGATGGCCATTTTTCGGGTGTTGCATTTAAACGCCATTTTAAAACCCTTAAAAAACTTTTTGGCACAACAGTTTCAGGTGTTTCATCCAGATTATAAAATTTTTGCTTTTTAGAATATCGCATTAAAAATACCCTCGTCTGAGTACGATAAATATCGTGCTCATTATGTTAATTTTGTTTTAAAAGTGCTCAAATAATTAATTGATTTTAAATTTTTAATAGTTTATCATAATGAAAGAGTAAATAAATAATACACTAAGTATTTTAAATTACACGAGGTATTTTATGAATGATAAAGAATTAAGACGTATGATAACATGCCCAATCTCATCCATGATTATGAGACATCCCGTGACGCTTGATGGTGGAAGCGGGCATGTATTTGAACGAGAAACTGTCGAGACGTATTTAAATGGACTAAGGCATCGGTACCAACCTCTGATTTGCCCCATATCAAGACAACCTATAAATGGCAGGTTAACAGCTTCAATCACCACGAACGATCTGATTGATATGTTTTTCAGTATGCATCCTGAAGAACGAGAAAACCAGTACCCCCCTTATGTTAAAGCCGTTGCAGCCCCTGTGCAACAAGCTATTGCACGCCCTGTAGCTGCCCCTCAACCCCATTTTTTTCAACCAGCACACGAAGGCTATTACCTTCCTGCTTGTGTGGCAATTAAGAAAAATATGACGAGCCTCACAGCCATCCAAAAAGTTGTTTTACTGGGTTCTGTCGAATTAAGCAATCAAAGCCATGAGTTCATCTCTGCTTTATTACAGCGTAATGCACAGTATATCGGTATGGATTATTCTATAATTAATTCTGCAGAAGGGCGCTTTCAAATTTTTAATGCCGCAAGTCAACCGTGTTTCACAGATCTCAGGCGATTGCTTGTTAAACGTAGCGACATGTTGTTTTTCTTCTCAAATAATTGGGATGGATTACAGCAACAAATTGCTGAATTAAACTCAGGCGATACGTATCAATTCTTAAGTATTCGACGCAACGAAGGCGAGCATAATACAATTACGTTTCAAGACCCGTTTGTTATGATTCACCCCCAACAGCCCATTCAACAACGAAGTATTTATCAAAATTTAGCCATAACTTTACTGGATACGTGCAAATCGTTTCAAACACAATATTTGCCTCAGAATAATGCGGTTGAAGCAGAGGAAACAGCTAATCACACGTGTGTGATGTCTTAATACCTTAAGATTTTTTTATGATATCCAGCTGGATTAAATAAAACCTGACTGGATAGTTATAACCTATTGTTGACTGAAATAAGTAAATATAATGTCGTTACACCCAATTAATAACGTCAGGAAGAGACTCAAATCCCGGCCTTGCAAAGTAAAATCCCTGCATTAGTGAGACCCCGTTTTCTTTAAACCACCGCCCTTCGGCTGCTGTTTCCACCCCTTCGGCGATAATTTGTATGTTTAGTAAATCTGCGATAACAAGAATTCCTTTAACCATCGCTTGTTTCACTGGATTAGAATCAATATCGCGAACGAGTTTAATATCTATTTTAATAAAATTAGGTTGAAATTCAGCAAGCAATCCAAGACCTGCATATCCTGCACCGAAATCATCAATTGCCGTGGAAAAGCCTCGATTTTTATAATAATTGAAGATGGATAGTAATTTTTGCGGATCATGAACGTGTTCGTTTTCAGTCACTTCAAAAATAATTTTCTCAAGAGGAAAGTTTGCTTTTTCTGCAGCCGCTATCGTCGTTCGTATGCATTGCTCGGGTGAGTAGACTGCGTTAGGCAAAAAATTAATTGAAATACAGGCTTTCATATCCAGTTTTTTAGCAAGCTCAATACTTTTCACACGACAGTCTTGATCAAATCGATAACGATTTGCATCAACCACCATTGAAAGAATATCTTGCGCGCTTTCACCATGTAGTCCTCGAACCAGCGCTTCATAAGCAAAGACTTCTTTTTTATTGACATCGACAATCGGTTGAAAAGCGAAAGTAAAATAAAAACCCATGCCACTGTCACATAAAGCGCATCCGAGTTTTAATGGCTTTTTACTTTTTTTCTATATCAAGGCTATTTCCTTTTATTTAAACGATAAGCATCATTTAAATAATAGACTGTGATCATTCATTATTCTAAAAATCTGCCGCCCGATCTGTTAAATCAAACTCCTGCTCCAAAATATAAAGAAAAATAAAAAAGAGATTAAGGAGTAAAAGCCCGGACACAACGCACTCTTTGATTGCTGCTCTTGCTGATGGTGCCCTGACCGCCAACAACGAAATTTTGGCTCCACGCAGCACTCGGACTGGGCTCGGTTGAACTCCAGTAGATGGCGCTGATGAGCTTTGGTCAAAGCTAAGAGAGATCATGCTACAACATAGGATTTATGACAAGCCCACTCTACGTTTAATCGTTGAGGCGATGTTATACCGTATGCGAGTTGGTTGCCCTTGGCGAGACCTG
>JAJZSG010000156.1 GCA_021849905.1 Pseudomonadota bacterium | reverse complement strand
AGCTCGATGCTGGTTTTTCGAAACAGTAAGACCTTCTTCATTGTTAAAACGGTTTACCAAACCTGAAGAAGTTGCAAAAATGGTTACATTTTTATGTAGCCCTCTATCCTCAGCTACCAATGGTGCCTCAGTTCGAGTAGATGGTGGTGTTGTACGTTCAATTGGATAATTGAAACAATATCGTTCCATTTTGTGTTTAATGCTTACTAATCGCTGCCTGGATTATAAGGTGGCGTCTTTCTTACACTCCTCTTCAGGTTAAATTCTTCAAGTGTTTTTAAATATCTCGTATAAAATTTTCAAATATTAAATAAACAAACTACACTTAAATTAGAAGTCAAAAAAAACAGCACTTTTAAATCGGTAATTTTTCGATGAACCACTGATTTTGAGTAGGGAATGCTGTTATTGACTTTGCTTGGTAAAGGTTTCTACTTACTCAAGCGGTTCAACTTAACATAAGGATGACTAACCATGTCTGAGAAACTACAGCACACCGCCGCCACAACTCGTCGAACCATGCTTCATCGCTATGATGATGGTTTCCATCACAAACACAATAAATCTCACTTGCCTTATAGACAGCATTGTCGTTCTCATATCGCATCTTGGATTAAGGCTGTTGATGATGTGGAGTCAGAAAAAAAAGTGCGTTTATCAACGGGGCGTATTCGAGAGCAAAATCTACAAAAAATTCGTAAACGAATAGTTGATAAAGGCCGTTTTCACTGATAGGATAGTTTATAGTCGAATCAGGTTAACCACTTCCTGATTCTCGATCAGGACGTTCATAAGCAGGTCTACTAATATCAGACCTGCTTATTTAGGTTCATCACTTAAGTTATAGTATTTAAATAATTTAACAACTCGCTTCACCCCCGCCGATTGCCTTGCGAAAAGCACAACGTGTGCGGCTTGCGCAGGAATCACATCCCCCATTAAATAGACAACGCCATCGCAAGTGAGCACTTTGAACGCTTTTGGATTAATGTCTGAATTAGCGAAGATTTGGCTTCGTATTTTTGTGGTTATCCACATGTCTTTTGCTAAATTTTCTGACGTTTGATTGACGGTTAATTGATTAAATAAACGCCGCTTGCCGGGTACGGCAGCTAATCGTGAATAGGCTTCTTGATATAGCGTTCTGGTGGGTACGTGCCCGACCATTAAGATATCACGGTTAAATACGGCAAGCTCTATCGCGCAGCCTTCTTGCTTGAAGACTTTATCGTGATAAAGCGCGCGACTTGCTTGGGCGTTGAGTTGAAAGTCATCAATCGATAAGTAAACGGTGTGGCGATCGTAGACTAAATTCGCACCCGTCCAGACCTGACTTAAACAGCCAGACAGCAGACTACTGATGATAATGAGTAGACATCCCTGTATACGCATTTTATTGAATATACCGAAACAGTTTAACAACTTTTCGTACGCCGATAATGTGTCTTGCCACATTAACGGCTATCTCAGCTTGGTCTAGGGTAACAACTCCCATTAAATAAACAACGCCTTGCTCGGTGATAATTCGAATAGAGCCTGATTCCAAATCTTTTTCTGCAAGCATATTCGCCCGCACCTGCGTTGTTGTCCATGTGTCATGACTTTGCTCTTGCAATGAAATTGGATAGCCATCAGTTATTTCGTTATAAACACGCACGACATTGGGTGTTTGTCTTGCGATTTTTTCAGCCAGTATTCGTAATGATGGCACCGGCGTTTGGCCGGCTAGTAAAACCACACCATTAAAACTGCTGACAACAATATGTGAGGCACGAAAACGTGAGTCATGATTAATGTTTGAATGAATAACATGAAAAATACGGGCATCTTTTTCAACCATAGAGACTGCGCGTCGGTCATAGACCACCAGACTACTTGCGGTTCCCGCCATGATGACGGCGACACAACCGGTTAATAAGCAACTAAGTAATAAAAAAATTAACGCCTTGACTTTCATGGTTACCCCAACATTTGTCCAAATAAAGATTGATCAATCAAGTCACAAAAACAATGTAAAATAAACAAGTGTATTTCGCGAATTCGAGCCGCTGTATCTCCTGGCACCCGAAGTTCAATATCTTCAGGCCCGATATGATTGGCGAGCACGCCACCATCTCGACCACTTAACGCAATGGTATCAATTCCTTTTTCATTTGCAGCATTAATGGCATTTAATATGCTATTCGAGTTGCCTGTGGTAGATAGGGCTATTAACACATCGCTTTCTTGACCGAGGGCTTGAATTTGTCTGGCAAAAGCTTGGTCGTAATGACCTTCGTTCGCAACGGCAGTTAAGACGGGCATGTCGGTTATTAATGCAATCACGGGCAGTGGTGGTCGTTCAACATCAAAGTGATTCAGCATGGCTGCAGAAAAATGCAAACAATTCGCAGCCGAACCCCCGTTGCCACAAATAAAAATTTTATTGTCGTTTAGCAAGCAGGTTATGAGTCGTTGAGCGGCCTTTGCGATATCACCGGACATCGTGTCTGCCATGGCAATTTTCGCCTCAATACTCACACCGAACAGGTGTCTGACGCGATCGTCTTGTTGAGTCATATTATTCCTTAAATGTCAGCTCCAAATGCATTTTTGATCCAGATTATTTTATTGGGTTCGCCCTCGATACTCAATACGTCGAAACGACAAGGGTATTTATCGATTAGTTTTTTTGTTTGCAAATAAAGCAAGGCTGTTTTCAATAGTTTACGGCGCTTACCTAAGGTGATGCTTTCCAAAGGGCTTCCATAACGATTCGAGGCACGGGCTCGTACTTCGATAAAAACCACATGCGTTTTATCACGCATAATCAAATCAATTTCACCAACACGACAACGATAATTGCTTTCAAGCCAGGCTAACCCCTGTGAAATCAGATAATCTTTCGCGTGCTCTTCCGCTGCAAAACCGAGCTGTTGTGACATTCGTTATAATCCTTTAATTGCGTTGCAGCAATAATCCCATCATGTTTTCTAAAGCCTCGTCACTATCATAGTGAATCATGAGCGCCCCACCCCCTGTTTTCCCTTGACGAAGATGAATTTTTTTTGCTTGTAATAGACCCGCTAACGTTTGAAGTTGGTCATTAAATTGCAGCCTATCAACAGATCGTGATTCTTTCGCAGGAACGTTTGTTTTTGTTCGAGCGACCAAAGCTTCGGTTTCGCGTACAGACAGCGCTCGAGCCACGACCATATCCGCTATTTTAGTTTGTAGCACCTCGAGATCGGA
>JAJZSG010000026.1 GCA_021849905.1 Pseudomonadota bacterium | reverse complement strand
TAAGTTTTTGGCTTAACAAATCAGACAATTCGCATTCAGTCATAGCCTTTTTTAAACGACCTGCCCACAGTAAATTGGGTGTTTTCGCAACACTATGCATCTGGATATCGTCCAACTCAAATAGTCTACCCAAAGACGCGTTATTACCCAACACGGCATGACAATCAAGGGGTAAATGGTAAGCAAATAGATTGATATCGTTAAGCAAGAGTTGGCGAATTCGCTGATACTTCATTCCAACAAGTGCTGCATCTTCACCACGCCAGAAATAACCATGGTGAACTAACAAGGCATCTGCATTGAAAGCAGCCGCTTCAGCAATAACAGCTAGAGACGCTGTTACTGCTGTACAAATTCGCGTGATTTCACCACACCCCTGAATTTGCAGGCCATTAGGCGCATAATCGTTAAAGCGATCACATGCCAAATAGTCATTAAGATATTGAGCTAGCGTCTCGCGCGTTATCATCATAAGACTTACGAGCGTTTAATATCAGCGCCTAATATAGAAAACTTTTCTTCTATTCGCTCATAACCCCTATCAACATGATAAATACGCTCGACCACGGTTTCACCTTCAGCCGCTAATCCTGCCAAAATAAGACTGGCCGACGCACGCAAGTCCGTTGCCATCACAGGGGCTCCGGTTAATTTTTCAACACCGGTGATCATCGCTGTATTACCATTTAAACGAATTTTGGCGCCCATGCGTTGCAATTCTTGCACATGCATAAAGCGATTTTCAAAAATATTTTCGATAACAGACGACGAACCATCACTCACGATATTCAATGCCATAAATTGCGCTTGCATATCGGTAGGAAAAGCAGGATAAGGAGCGGTTGAAATATCAACAGCCCGAGGTCGTTGATCATGCATATCCAGTGTCACCCAATCTTCACCTAGCGTTAGCGATGCACCCGCTTCTTCAAATTTACACAACATCGAGAGTAAATTATCGGGCTTAACACGCCGAACAGTCACATGACCCCGCGTTAATGCGCCTGCCGCTAGATAAGTACCCGCTTCAATTCGGTCTGGCATCACGGAATAAGCACCACCAGCTAATGACTCAACACCCTCAACAACGATAGTGTGAGTTCCGGCGCCTGAAATACGAGCACCCATTTGCGTCAGAAAATTAGCCAAATCAAGCACTTCGGGCTCACGAGCCGCATTTTTAATGACGGTTGTTCCTTCGGCAAGAACCGCCGCCATCAGAATATTTTCAGTCCCCGTGACAGTGACCGTATCAAACATCAAGGTTTTACCCTGGAGACGACCATTTTTGCACCGTGCTTTGATAAATCCATTTTTAACCGATATGTCAGCACCCATGATTTTTAGTGCTTTTAAATGAAGATCAACAGGTCGCGTGCCGATCGCACAACCACCCGGTAATGACACATCAGCCTGACCAAATCGCGCAAGCCTCGGTCCTAAAACCAAAATTGACGCCCGCATTGTTTTAACGAGTTCATAGGGTGCAACCAGGTCGTTAACTTGGTTGGAATCCACCTGAACATTCATTTTTTCGTCCACAACCAATTTGGCACCGAGCTGGCCTAATAATTCCATCATGGTCGTGACATCTTTAAGATGCGGTACGTTGGATATGGTTACGTTATCTGTTGCAAGTAACGATGCCGCCATAATCGGTAATGCTGCATTTTTTGCACCGGAAATAATCACATCCCCATGCAACGGTTTACCGCCATTAATAATTAATTTATCCAACTTGCTTCTCCCATTCGTCTTTTGTCCAGGTTTTCATATTAATGGCATGTAACTGACCCGACGTAATATACGCTTTCAAACCGGCATAAACCCATTGCTGTCTTGATACCTTTGACTTTCCGATAAATGCATCAGACACAATGGTCAATTCATAATGATACCCATCACCCTCAACTTGAACATGACAAACGCCATCCACAGCCATCAAATGACGTTCTAACTCTTGATTACTAATCATTTTTCCTACTCTATTAATTAAATCTGGCTCAACCTACAAAATAGCCTCTACCCCACAAAATTTCGCTAAGGCATAAATGGCTTTCGGCATTCCTTCAATTTTAAACGCCTTATCATAATGCCGACACAGTCTTTTGGTCTCAATCAGCAGAGCAAGCCCCGCACTATCACAGTGCGTCACGCAACTCAAATCCAAACATAAACCCACTGTTTCAGATGACAACAAAGACTGAAAGATCCTGATTCTATCAGATTCTACCGTATCAAAGGTTAAATTTGTAGACGGACTGAATTGTTTTAGCGTTGCCATTACGCGGCCTTTTTGTTTTGACGCATTTGTAAAATCAAATCTTGAACGGTTGCATGTTGCAATACTTGACCAAATTGCGAATGAAAACTCTGCAACAAACTAACACCTTCAACACTTAAGTCATATATTTTCCATTGACCATTTTTAGACACCAGATTATAACTCAAAGGGATTCGCTGCCCATTCGGACGTGAAATAACGCTGCTTACACGTGTAAAATGCTCATCCACAGGGCCACGTTGGGGAACAAATGATACGGTTTCGCCAGCATACTCTGCCAATGGGCTGGCGTAGGTCCTAATCACCAGTTTGGTAAATTCTTCTGTGAAGGCTTTCTTCTCCATGGGGGAGGCATTGTTCCACGCTTGCCGACCTAAAACCGAACGAGACATCCCTGCCACGTCGACATGAGGCAACAAATAACGCTCAATGGCTTGATAAATAATCTGATGATTTGACTTTAAATTCGCACGATTCTGCTTCAATGTATCAATAATTTGGGTTGATGTTTGTTGAAGCATGGGAATAGGCGATGATTGCGCCCAAAGAATAACCGACGTCAACGCTAAACTCATGGCCGGAACTAATTTACTTAATCGCTTCATCATTCACCTATTTTTTAATGTTAAATAACAATTGACCGATTAAATTCTCAAGTATCACGGCTTCTTGTGTTTTTGCAATGACATCGCCTGCTCGCAAATACGGATGATCTTTATTATCCGAATCAAATCCAGGGACAATACTCACATAATTAGAGCCTAACAATCCTTGCGTTAGTATGCGCGCTGAAACGTCATCAAAAGGAATGGATTTATCTTGGTGGAGCATCATAGTGACTTTGGCGTTGAGTTGACCGGGTTGCAGTTCAATACGCGTGACCTCACCCACTTTAACACCCGCAACGGTTACCGGTGCGCGAACTTTCAATCCGCCAATATCCGTAAAATTAGCACTAACCGGATAACTGTGTTTGGAAACGAAATCTGTCATTCCACTCACATTCATAACCATAAACGCTAAGGCCAGCAAGCCGAATATCATAAATAATCCGACGCCAATATCTGTATGTCGATAATGCTGCTTATTCATCTACCAGCCTCCAATCATCATTGCAGTCAACAAAAAATCAAACCCCAATACAGCCAGCGATGAATACACAACTGTTCGCGTTGTGGCTTGGCTAATGCCTTCTGCTGTAGGTACGCATGAAAAACCCTGGAACACAGCAATCCATATCACGACAAACGCAAACACAATACTTTTGTAAATACCGCTTAATACATCCATACGAAAATCAACTGCAAATTGCATATTAGACCAAAAGCTACCGGCATCAATGCCGAGCCACCGAACACCTATAAAATAGCCCCCATAAACGGCAACCGCAGAAAATATTAAGGTTAGCACAGGCAACGCAATCATGCCGGCCAAAAAACGCGGATAAATAATTCGTCCCAGTGGATCAACACCCATCATATCCATGCTGGCTAATTGCTCGGTCGCTTTCATCAAACCAATTTCGGCGGTTAATGCAGAACCTGCGCGTCCCGCAAATAACAAGGCCGTAATCACAGGCCCAAGCTCTCGACAAATACTTAAAGCAAGCAACTGCCCTAACTGACTACTTGCACCAAACTTCTCTAACGTATTATAACCTTGCAAACCAACGACCATGCCAATAAATAGCGCCGAAACAATAATAATCAAACAGGACAACACACCCACAAAATGTAGTTGTGCACGCAAAGCAGGCCATAGGCGCGTGAGATCCGGCTTTCTGCAAAGAACCTGAAATAAAAATGTCCCTGAACTGCCAATATGTTGAACTTTCTTCAGACTAAAATGCCCTAATTTCGCAATTCGGTTAAGCATCCAAAAGTTCCTCCGTATAGGCTCGTGCCGGATAGTGAAACGGAACAACACCATCAGCCTCCCCATACATAAACTGTCTTATTTCGGGTTGCATGGACTGTTTCAATTCAAGTGGGCTACCTTGACCGATAATACGTCCACCTGCGATTAAATAAATATAGTCTGCAATCGAGCACGTTTCTTCTACATCATGAGACACAATAATCGTTGTGGTATGCAGTAATTGATTTAACCGCTTGATTAAGCGCACCAACACCCCCATAGAAATCGGATCCTGCCCCGTAAAGGGCTCATCATACATCATCAATTCAGGGTCAAGTGCGATGGTGCGAGCAAGTGCGACACGTCGCGCCATCCCCCCCGATAACTCTGCGGGCATCAACTGCGCAGCCCCTCGAAGCCCCACGGCTTCCAGTTTCATTAAAACGATATCACGCAACATGGCGTCATTAAGACCCGTGTGCTCACGCAAGGGAAAAGCAACATTGTCAAATACGGAAAGATGGGTGAACAACGCACTATTTTGAAATAATAAGCCCATTTTGCGTCGCAGGGCGTACAACGCTTTACGGGATAATTGATGAACAAGACAACCATCGACTTTGATTTCACCTGAGTCCGGCATTAGCAATGCACCGATTAAGCGTAGTAAGGTGGTTTTTCCGCTACCGCTAGGGCCCATTATCGCGGTTATTTTTCCACGCGCAACTGAGATATCAATGCCGTTGAAAATTAAACGCTCATCATGGGAAAAAGTCAGATTGGTTATTTCCACCCAATTATCATGCATACCCATTTAGCCCGGCGTTTTAGTTAATATTGATTATATACTGCTGATTCTGAATATTGCCAATCTTAGGCTTATTTAAACTCGACTTTTGAAAAATCCCCACCGCCAAATCATGATACAGAGTCGAAACACCATCTTTGTATAATTTATCCAAACATCTATCAAGAGCATCATCGTCTCTGTGTTCTGCATTTATACCGGGCCCGATTATGCGCTCAAGAAGAGCCTACGTTTGTTTTTTTATCATGTTTACTTCTTCTCATTATCGAAAACTCTAACAACTTCAAAGAAGCGGGACGTTTACTTAAACACTATCACTTCTGGTGGTTATTCCACACAACCCTTTTCTATCTAGAAAATTTTGTACCAGTCTGAATACGAACCAACGCTGTCTGTTCTATATCTTCTAAAATCGGTTTGAGAAGATTATTATATTCAGTTATTATTTAGCGATGAAGTTCTTGGGCTGAACCGATATCTAAATTCTCAGGAAAAAGCTCTTGATTTAGTTCCTTGAATCCCTCGAGTAAATCGGTCAAACTTTCTTCGTTGAATTCTTTAATGTCTTCCTCAGTCATGTCTCGACACTCTTTGCTTGCCGTATAAGCCTCTTCTAGACACCTAGTTAAGCTCTCCCCTGAAACAGAAAGATGAGATAATGCCAAACTTTTCCTTTCCATTATGAGCTTCATTTTAAGAGCATTAATTGATAAATTGATTAATTTTAATTTAACTTTAAACTCTTCTTTTTCCATATTCTACTCCTTAATTGGGATAACACTTGAAGAGTAGTATCGATTTTAGGGAACTTCCAATGTTAATCTTTGAATAGGGATTAATTCAAATCCTAACCTATTGGCTCTTTTTTTCATAAAGTCGAGTCTTTGCCTTGTTGATCATAATAGTCTTGTGGAGCATCAACGTCATTCTACCCATGTTTCATCATGGAATAAATTAGACAAGCAATTTTACAAATGAATTTTGCGTATGAGGAATAATATTATGTTAAAATAATTTTTATTGTAAAAGCCAATACCGAATCCCATGAACTTTTCCAAATTAGGCCTTGCTGTTATCGAAATTGAAGCTCAAGCGGTATTTGAGTTAACGCAGCGAATTAATCAAGACTTTGAAACCGCTTGCGAATTACTCTTGGCGTGCAAAGGTCGAATTGTCGTGACTGGCATGGGTAAATCAGGTCATATCGGTAAGAAAATTGCAGCAACACTATCCAGTACGGGAAGTCCTGCTTTTTTTATGCATCCTGGTGAAGCCAGTCATGGCGATTTCGGCATGATTACTCGCCAGGACACCGTAATTGCCATATCTAACTCAGGCTTCACAAAAGAGCTCGTTATTTTATTGCCTTTGTTAAAACGACTCGAAATTCCACTCATTGCCATCACAGGCAATCCCGAGTCAACACTTGCAACAACAGCGACCGTTAATTTGGATGTCAGTATTCGTGAGGAAGCCTGTCCTTTAGGGCTTGCACCCACAACCAGCACCACCGTGTCCTTGGTGATGGGTGATGCATTAGCGATTGCTTTGTTACAAACACGAGGGTTTAGTGCTGAAGACTTTGCACGCTCCCATCCCGGCGGCTCACTAGGAAAAAAACTGTTATTACGCGTTGCTGATGTCGCACACAGTGGCGACGAACTGCCTATAATCAGCGAACAGGCAACCATTCGCGAAGCATTACTGGAAGTCACCGCGAAAAAATTAGGCATGACTTGTGTTGTCAATAAACAGGGTGTTTTTGTCGGAATATACACCGACGGTGACGTGCGTCGCACACTCACCCACGATTATGATATTAACACCACCCCCATTAATGACGTCATGACACGCAATTGCCATACCATAGCAAATGATATGTTAGCCGCTGAAGCGTTAGCTATTATGCAAAAATTCAGTATCACATCACTAGTCATACTAGATGATCGTAATTATCCGGCGGGTGTGGTACATTTACATGCACTGTTGCGTGCAGGAGTTTACTGACATGATCGACCTCATCCAAAAAGCAAAAAAAATTCAATGCGTGATTTGCGATATAGACGGTGTTTTAACCGATGGCCTTCTCTACATCGATAATCATGCCAACGAACAAAAAGCATTTAACGTGCAAGATGGGCTCGGTTTAAAATTACTGATGTCCGCCGGTATTCATGTCGCGATTATCACCGGTTCTCAAAACGCCGTTATTGATCACCGTATGGCGCAATTGGGTATAAAACATTATTTTAAAAATAAAATTAACAAACAAGCCGCTTATTCTGAACTAAAAACAACCTTAAATCTTCATGATGATGCATTTGCTTATATTGGCGATGATCTGCCTGATATCACCATTATCAAACAAGTCGGTCTTGGCATTGCCGTGGCCAACGCAGTCCGTCAGGTTAAAGATGTGGCTCACTGGAACACCGAGCTTTATGGTGGCCGGGGTGCAGTCCGTGAAGTTTGTGATTTTATTTTAAATGCGCAAAATAAGTTAGATATGGCGCTCGAGGCATTTTTAAAGGCATGATTAACTCAGGCAATGCAGCGAAGCAAGCCTTATGGTTGTGCCTGGTTTTGCTTGCCTTATGCAGTTCAGGCTGGTACTTTGCAAACTCGCCTCCTGTGATAAAGCTCGATAATCAAACATTGTCTGCCACCCCCGATACCATTATCCACCACCTCACCGTTAAACAATTTGACTCCAAAGGTCAGCTCAGTCATTATTTGAAAACTCCCCTACTAAGACATATTCCTCTCGATAATGTACACCAACTCACCACACCCAATATTATGATTTCACGCAAAGCACAATCGCCCTGGAAAATTGATGCAAAGTTCGCTACAGCGATTCATGGTGGCAAGCAAATTAAATTTACTGATCATGTTATTATCCATCAGCAGCCTGATGGAGCAGGCAAAGAAGCCACGCTTGAAACCGATGAACTGATCTATTTTCCAAAAACACAACTGGCCACAACGACTAAACACGTCACCATCATCCAAGCGGGTAATCGTGTGGAATCAGTAGGAATGAACGCCTATCTTGCAGAAAACCGTGTCCAACTGTTAAGCAACGCTCGGGGATATTATGCGCCAGCGCATGGATAAGCAGGCTTTGTTCGCCCTACTCATCGTGTTAAGCCTCAACCATTCGGCATGCGCCCTGCCTAATGACAAGAATCAAATACTTAATGTCAAAGCAGGCTCTGCTGACATCAATCAACAAACGCATCAAGGTGTTTTTTTAAATCAGGTGGAGCTTGATCAAGGAACCACACATATTCGAGCGGCTAGTGCCATCACGACAGGAAATAAAAAAAATCAGCTGGTTCTTGCCGTCATCAAAGGAAATCATGAGGCACAAGCGCATTACTGGACTGATACGGCCCCGAATAAGCCGCCACTTCACGCCTATGCGGATACGATAAACTATTATCCAGAACGCCATGTCATCGAACTCATAGGACATGCACGCGTTGAGCAAGCGCGTAACTCATTCTCAGCGCCTAAAATAACCTACGACACCGAAGCTCAGCATATCATATCCGAAGCCAAACCCGAAGGGCGCACCACCATTATTTTTTATCCTGAGAAACTAACATGAGTGAATTATCAGCACACCACTTAAAAAAATCATTTAAGTCACGAACCGTTGTGAATGATGTTAGTCTTCACATTAAACAAGGTGAGTGCGTGGGCCTGCTAGGCCCCAATGGAGCCGGTAAAACCACCTGCTTTTATATGATTGTGGGTTTACAATCCTGCGACAAGGGTGTGATTACGCTCAATGGTCAGGATATAACAAAAACCGCCATGCACAAGCGTGCACGATTAGGACTAGGCTACCTACCCCAAGAGGCGTCGGTTTTTCGAAAAATGAGTGTGCATGATAATATTTTATCCATTCTACAGTTGCGCGAGGATCTGGATGAACAGGCCCGTTTAGACAAACTCGAGCAGTTACTGCTTGAATTTCATATCACACACCTAAGACAAAATTTAGGCATGAGCCTCTCAGGTGGTGAACGACGACGCGTTGAAATTGCCAGGGCATTAGCTATTGAACCCTCGTTCATTTTACTGGATGAACCCTTTGCAGGCGTTGACCCTATTTCAGTTTTAGATATCAAGAAAATTATTTTACATCTGTGTCAAAAAAATATAGGTGTTCTCATTACCGACCATAATGTTCGTGAAACTTTAGATATTTGTGAGCGCGCGTATATCGTGAATCAGGGGAAAATACTTTGCGAAGGCGTTCCTGCTGATATTTTGGCGAATCAACAAGTACGAGCGGTTTATCTGGGTGAGGAGTTTTCACTCTAAATATTCACGTATCGAAATTTGATTTGTACGTCATTTTGCCGTAAAATTATATTAAACAACGAGAAAGGTACATGGCAATGCATATCACGCATATTGACTCTAAAACAGAACGAATCGAAGCACGTGTGCGTCCTGAAGATAAAACACTCTTTAAGAAAGCAGCTGAATTATCTGGAATGAAATTGACTGAGTTTGCAATTCAAGCGCTGAAAGTTGCTGCAACAAAAATTATTAAGGAACATGCATTAATTGAATTATCTTTGGCTGATCAAACATTATTCGTAGAAAAATTAACCCATACGGATGAGCCAAATAAAGCGTTAATCAACGCAGCGAAACGTTATAACAATATGGTGTAAGAATCATTATCCGTGAAAAAATACAACATCGAACGCTTAAATAAATCTCATGACAAAGCTGGATTTAACTGTGGTGAAGACTCATTAAATCAATATTTCTACACACAAACGAGTCAAGACATAAAACGCAGTCTGACTGCAATCTATGTATTAAGTGAAGGCGAACAGTCTGCTATCCTGGGATTTTATACACTGTCCGCATCAGCCCTATCGCTTATCGATCTACCTGAAGACATATCAAAAAGATTACCTCGTTATCCATCACTGCCAGTGACGTTACTGGGACGTTTGGCTGTAGATATCCACTGTCAAAAACAAGGACTGGGAGAGGTTCTTTTAATCGACGCATTAAAAAGAGCTGATTTGTTAAGTAATGACATAGGCTCTATGGCTGTCGTTGTCGATGCATTGAATAAAAATGCCATACACTTCTATGAAAAATTTGGTTTTACAAAATTCAAAAATGAAAATAAATTATTTTTAACCATGAAGACCATAAAAAAATTGAATCTTTGCTAAGTCAACGTTCAAAGGAGTTAACAGGAACATCATTATTTTGTATGACTTCTTCGGACAGATGGCTTTGCATAAACTCTAATTTTCTAAGCATGTCACCCACAAGATCCCATCGTTTCGTGATTTGTGTTTTTTTTGTATCTCTCCAATCTTTTAGTTTACTAATTAACGTATTTAAAGATATTTCACCCACGGCATGTTGTCTAAAGGCTTCATCGAGCTTTTCAGTTTGGTTTGTTTTAAACCATGAGGCGGCTCGACTAAGCTGATTCCATTGCTTCAGAAAATACTGGTCATCCTGTATGTTTTTATACATTGTTTTATACAATTCAGTTTCTTCTACATATTTGTTTTTCAACAAATAATCGTGGATGTTATTTCTCAACGCTTCAACTTGATAATAACGAGAAGAAAAAGTGCCTTCTTTTTTCAGTAGCCATTTGTTCGCTGTTTCAAACAAGTGTTTAAGTGCTTCAACATCATCTGAGTTCGTATTTTGGATCTGATTAACGAGTTCTCGAGTGAGTGAGGATGAAGCAAACCATGCATATTTATCTTGTTTTTTCCACCATTCCAACATTGTTTGCTCTGATTTATTCCACTCTAAACCCTCTTTAATATCGGGATGAAATGGATCAAGATAGCTATAAAGCCGTTCTCTGGAAATACCAAACACGGGCAACCATTGAGAGGTTGGATGAAATTTGAGGCTATAAGGAGAGTAAAAATCAATTGACTTATCATCAGGAATCAAGCTTAAGTGCTTCATACGTTTGGCTAATTGAGTATCCAATGCATTTCTCCAACTTCCTGACATATGAATTTTTCAGGAATAACGACAATATCTTGATCAGTAGTTTTTGGTAACTTAGGAACAATTTGTGAAAAGAATAAACGATGGAAAATTACCATAATGCGCCGTAAAAAACCAGACTGGCTTTCATCATCACCCGTATTAGCACCTAGAATAATTGAAACGTGTTGTAAGTTGGTTAAATCTGAACAATCAGTAACTCTTGCAGCATTAGAACCTGGATATTGATAGCAATTCCCTGGAACGGGTTCAGCTGCTATAACATCAACAGGAATAATTGGCGCTATTTTCTTAAGTTCTCTTGCAACTTCGAAGCAGGTTACCGCACCACGACTAGAACCACATAATGTAATGCCTGTTATCTCGTCAGAATCTGTTTGACCTTGCGCATTATCTTTTTGTACAAATGAAGCACCGATTTTGAGATCGACTATTGGCGTTTCTGTTAACCTTAATCGGTTTACCTCTCTAGGTATAAATACATTTTTTGCAAAGCGTTTGGCGTATGATCGCAGGTCAGGTGAAAGAATACTATTGCATACATCAGGATGAATACTACCTGCCACAGCGATTAATTGCACATTCGGAACATCACAAAATAGTGCGCCATTAATATCAAGTGTAGGTCGCTCTGCGGCAGAGTCTCCAAAATAGATTATCAGATGCATGATAACTTTATATTCTAAAAGAATTTTTTATAATCATACTATAGCACGTTTGCGAGATTTTTTTTAGTCTATATTGCTACGACAGCGCCCCAGGGGTGTCCCATTAAAAAATTCTTATGCTACCTGGTTTCAGACGAACCCGCTCCTGCGATCATCGCGCACATCCTTGTGCGCGATGGTCTTCAACTCAGGCACCATAAGAATTTTTTAATGGGACACCCCTAGACAGCACCCTATAGATAATTGTGCGATACACATAACCATTCTATACTTTGATAAATTTTTAAAATATGCTCAAAGGACTAAATATGAGTATCAGTTTGTTTGATTTATTTTCCATCGGTATTGGCCCTTCCAGCTCTCATACAGTGGGCCCAATGCTAGCTGCGAATGAGTTTTTAAAATTGCTTGAAAACGATCACGACTTTGATAACACGCAACGCGTCAAAATCGAGTTATATGGCTCGCTTGCGCTGACGGGCAAAGGACATGCCACGGACAAAGCCATATTAAACGGGCTTGAAGGGATGCAACCTGAGTTTGTGAAACCTGAACGCATCACGCCTCGTACACAAGCCATTTTATCCAGTCATATCCTGTGCCTTGCAGGTAAAAAAGACATTCCTTTTCATGAAACAGACGATTTGATTTTATTACAAAAAGAACGTTTACCCAAACACACCAACGGCATGCGTTTTACTGCATTCGATTCAAATAAAAAGGTTTTAAAAAGTCAGGTGTATTATTCTATTGGTGGTGGTTTTATCGTGACTGAGGAAAATTTTGATCATCCGACAACAACAACCTTGGCCTTACCCTTCCCTTTTGAAACAGCAAACCAACTGCTTGAGCTATGTAAAACAAACAATCTGTCAATTGCTGAACTCATGATGGAAAATGAACGAACTTGGCGTAATACAGACAGTATTCATACCGGCATTTTAGCGATTGCGAAAATCATGGATGAGTGCATCCATAACGGTTGCCATCATCAAGGGATATTACCCGGTGGATTAGGTGTCAAAAGACGCGCGCCTGATTTATATAAAAAAATAAATGAAAACAAAGGAATCCCAAGCATTTATGAACGATCGGATATTATGAATCGTTTAAATTTGTATGCCATGGCTGTGAATGAGGAAAATGCAGCTGGTGGGCGAATAGTCACAGCCCCCACCAACGGTGCTGCAGGCATTATCCCCGCCGTTCTCAAATACTGTCAGGATGCACACGAAAAATTAGGTCTTGATGATATCTACACGTATTTTTTAACGTCCGCAGCAATCGGTATTTTATACAAGAAAGGCGCATCTATTTCAGGTGCTGAAGTGGGTTGTCAAGGTGAAGTCGGTGTTGCATCATCCATGGCAGCAGCGGGTCTTACCGCCGTATTAGGCGGCAGTATCGAGCAGATTGAGAATGCGGCGGAAATTGCCATGGAACATCATTTGGGCATGACTTGCGATCCCGTGATGGGGTTAGTTCAAATTCCTTGTATTGAACGCAATGCCATGGGTGCGGTAAAAGCCGTTAACGCGTCCCGCATGGCATTAATCGGTGATGGCCAGCATCATATATCGTTGGATAAAGTGATTCGAACCATGAAACAAACCGGCATGGATATGAAAACCATTTACAAAGAAACGTCCTTGGGCGGATTGGCGGTTAATGTTCCTGAGTGTTGAATAACCCTACTTCAAGACTCACGATAATAATTTGAAGTACTTCAGTCATTACATTCTAAGAGTCATCAATTATCTGTGATCCAAAATTTCGAAGACTTGTTTGATATGGCATTGGAAGACTATCCTGAAATACAAAGAGAGCAAGAAATCAAACCTTCTCCTGCTTGCACCTTTTTACATGATAATTGAAACACAAAAAAGACCCTTACAATATGAAGCAACTCAGGAATCATTAGACGACAGCTCGTTTTTTTAAATTCTCCACAGTCAACACTATCCAATTTAAGCCCAAGAACAAAGTCCTAAACCGATTCAGAGCGCAGTACATCTACTGATTCGTATGACTCAGAAACGACCTTAAAAAGTTTTGAAGCTAAGATAAGAGAAATCAAAGCAAACATTCCGACATTAAAAAAATCAAGAGCCGAAACAAAACCCGATACACTAAGACCCAGATAATCCTCGTCAATTATGCCGCATAAATTGCACCCAATACAGCGGGACGCATAGCCCCTGTAATCGATCGCAGGTCTAGGGGTGTTTGATTTAAACGTTGTTGCGCGAGCCAAGCAAACATCATGGCTTCTAAAAAATCGGGGGAAACACCAACAGACTGCGTACTCATCACATCAACAAGCGGCAGTAGCGTGGAAATCGCATTCAACAATAGATGATTATGAACACCACCACCGCAGATCATGACCTGTTTAATAGTCAAGTGAGAACTCAATATAGCCTCACTAATGGTAGTCGCCGTCAACGTCAACAGGGTCGCTTGAACATCCTGCGGTAAATCATCAGGACTTAAGTGCTGCTCCAACCAATGGGGGGAAAAATAGGCCTTATCAAGACTCTTTGGCGCGCTTAACTTAAAATACGTATCCGATAGTAGCGTTGATAGTAATGATTCAATGACACACCCCGAATTAGCCCATTCACCGCCGGCATCAAAGGGCTTATTTAAGTGTTTTTGTATCCAAAAATCCATTAAACAATTACCAGGGCCTGTATCATAACCTTGAACCGGTTCATTTGGGGCTAAAAAGGTCACGTTAGCAATTCCGCCCACATTAACAACCGCCGTGGCGTCATTCGTTTTTTCATTATTAAATTGACCAAACAAAACCTGATGATAAAGTGGGGCAAAGGGTGCGCCCTGCCCACCTAAAACCACATCACGCGTTCTAAAATCGGCAACAACAGGAATGCCGGTTAAAGCGGCAATGGTGTGACCACATCCCAATTGTAAGGTATAGGGAATATCAGCTGTTGCGTCATGACAAAGGGTTTGTCCGTGACTTCCAATAGCTGTAACGTGCTTGAACGAGATATTGGCCTGTTTCAGCAACTCATGGACCGCCTCTGCAAACTCTCGGCCTAATAGGGTATTGAGTTGACTCAACATCGGTAAGCTATTTTTTTTACCCTCTAAAACGTCACGCAAATACGCGTATGTTGCCGAACTATACGGTCTCGTGATGCCTTTGATCAAGCGATGGTTACTCACATCAACCAATGCGGCATCAATCCCGTCCATGCTTGTACCTGACATTAATCCGATGAATAATTGCATGACCTATTTCCTTTTCTAGAAGACAAAGACCCTTTACTTTCAAACAACCGGCATTGCAGATGAACTAATCAAATTCATTAAATCGTCATTAGATAATTTACCCATAGTCCCCTGACCGCTTAATAATTCATTTGACAGATTACGCTTATGCTCATGCAAACTAATAATTTTTTCTTCAATAGTATTTTTCATAATAAAACGATAAATCGTCACTGGCCGCTCCTGCCCAATTCGATGAGCCCTATCTGACGCTTGATCTTCAACAGCAGGATTCCACCAAGGGTCGAGATGAATCACATAATCTGCCGCCGTCAAATTTAATCCACTACCACCCGCCTTCAAACTTAAAAAAAACACATCCCCTTCTCCTGATTGAAAGGCATCAACTGATTTTTTTCGGTTAACCGCAGAAGTTGACCCGTCTAGGTATTGATAAGGAATACTCTCCGCCTCAATTCGTGCCTTAACAATCGACAAAAAGGACACGTATTGACTGAAAACAAGCGCTTTGTGACCATTGTCAATGATGCTTTTAAGGGTTTCGATAAAAGTATTTAATTTGCTATTTTCAATGCGAATTGCACCATCGACCAACGAGCTATCGCAACAAGCCTGTCTTAATTTGGTTATTTCAGCTAGCGCGCTAATTCGGTTATTTTCGGCCATAAACTGCACCATACGCTCTTCTGCCGTGCGACGCAGTGCTTCATAAAAAACCGTTTCTTGCTCTGTCGGCTCTACATAAATCGTCTGCTCTGTTTTAGGCGGTAACTCGCATAAAACATCTGACTTAATACGGCGCAAAATATAAGGCTGAACCAATGCTCTTAAGGCGTTAATTCTATCGGGAATTTGCTTCGTTTCGATAGGAATGGCATATTTATTCTGAAATGATTTAACAGAGCCCAAGAGCCCTGGATTAATAAAACTAAAAATACTCCACAACTCACCTAGATGATTCTCAATAGGCGTCCCCGATAAAGCAATTCGGCTATTGCCTTTTAACCTCATCACGGTTTTCCAACGCTGGGTTTGTGCGTTTTTAATCGCCTGTGCCTCATCGAGTACAATGGTCTCCCATCGTTTTTTTTCTAGTAAATCAGCATTATGCTGAAGCAAACCATAACTGCATACGACAACATCAAATGAACCGGCTTGGCTAATTAGAGATTCACGTTGGTCAGATCGCAAGTCTAGACCCTTTAATGTCGGTGCAAATTTAATGAGTTCCTGCATCCAGTTAAAACAAACCGATGTGGGCGCCACAACTAATGCAGGCCCTTTTTTAGCACGCTCTAAGAGTAAAGCAATGGTTTGAACCGTTTTACCAAGCCCCATGTCATCCGCAAGACATGCCCCAATCCCCCAGTGGCTTAATCTGGACAGATATTGAAAACCTTCAATTTGGTAATCACGAAGTGACGCTTGCAAAGTTGTAGGAACTTTAGGGGCGTGCTTTTGCATGGTTTTTATTTTTTTTACATGCGAGGTCCAGCCTGCATCAAAAGTCACGTGTTCAACATCAGATACAATATCAGATAAAACCTGAGCGCCTAATGTGTTAATTTTATTATCATCAGACAAGGCGTGCAACACGCTCAATTGTTTTTTAAGTTGGCTTGTTAATTCGATAAACTCACCATTTCCCAACCTAACAAACCGCCCAAATGCTTGACTGTTAAATGACTCTAACAGCTCCTGCATCCCAATAACCTCGCCATCATCTAACGTCACTTGTCCTTTGTATTCAAACCAGTTATGGTCCGTTGCAATATTTAAAGATAAATTTTTCCCCCCAATACGCTGTTTAATTTTGAACGATTGCCCTTGAGGCCATTCAATGGTCAATGGTTTTTCTGACGCATATTGTTGTAACTCGGACAGAACCTCAAGAACATCCTCCGGAGTTTCAATTTCATACTCACCCTTATCGTATTCATGATGAGATAAATGCAGACAATGGGCGAGCAAATCGTTTTGATTCTTTTTTTCAGCAGCAAGATTTCGTAATACGCGTGTTCTCGTCTCACGACCATTGTCTGTTAACAGTGCAATAAAAGACGCGTTACCTTCAGCCAATTTAAAATAAGCCCCATGGTCGGCTAAAGGTTTTACCCATAGCGTCGCTCTAACACCCTCTTTAATAGGCAATAATTGAATGCAAGGATTGGCATCACCAGACAGTTCAGGGATACCGATATCGCTAATACCCACATGAATTTTAATGTCTCGTTTAGCATGTTGGATGACATTTAATACTTTCTCCTTTGCACTAGCAGGAATAGTTAAACCTTTTTCAGTAATCACCTGTCCAATGCTTGCTAACGATCTTGAAAAATCAACGACTCGATATTTATTTTGACTCAACGGCTCAATAATCAAACCCTCATCCGGCAAATAATGCGACAGACTCAAACGATATCCCTGTTTGTTTTCTTCAATATGCAACTCCGGCTCACCCGCAACCAACTCGATAGCCACGTCTCTGTTTTGATAATGCGCAATATGGGGATGACCGATTAAGGCTAAAAAGCCTTGATAAGGGGAAAATGCATAATGATAACCTCGCCATCCATCACCGACCTCATCTATGGTCTGAACAACTCGCAAATCCTGCGCACTTAAATAATCAAAATTACCTTCAACGTGATGATACTTTAATTTACTCAAACTAATCGCTCGTCCTCGGCTCCAAACACCTGACTTACCTAAGGTTTGTTCAACCACATCAATAAGATGTCTATCCGGGTCAACCAACCACATCAATCGTTTAGTCTTGGTAGGTCGACCTAAACTATGCCCATCGTCTAACAGCAATCCCTCAAGGGCTTGAAAACTATACTCCCACAGATCTTTCACTTGAAAAAAATCCAGAACGCGGAGTTGAATGGGACTAGCTTCAAGATAAACTAACGCATTGGTTTGATAAGCATCGGTTTTAGCCAATAGCTCATTAAAAACATGCGAAGCCAATGTTTGATGACCTTCAATACTGTGTTGAAGATGAGTGTTAATCGTATCTTGATTTTGCATAATATGATCTTTATGAGTCATGTAGCAC
>JAJZSG010000155.1 GCA_021849905.1 Pseudomonadota bacterium | reverse complement strand
TCAAGTTTATTCTCGGGCGTCTTATGTTACGGTTAATATTTCATCACCCAATACTCCCGATTTGCGACAATTACAGCATGGGGCATATTTTAAACAGTTAATTTTGGCACTCTGTGAAGCCCGAGCGGCCTTGTCTGACAGTTATCAACGTTATGTGCCTTTGGTTGTGAAGTTATCACCGGATGAAGACGATGATGCATTAAAAAAAATGGCCGATGTGATGTTGGCTGCAGGCTTTGATGGCATTATTGCAACCAACACAACTTGTAATCATGATGCGGTTCGCGCGCTTCCTCATGGTCATGAAACAGGTGGGTTAAGTGGCATGCCTCTGTTTGATAGGTCAACGAATTGTTTACGTGTGCTTAAATCTATTGTGGGCGATGAGATGAGTCTTATCGGTGTTGGAGGTATTTCAACTGCGACTAATGCGCGAGACAAATTAGTTTCTGGTGCGTCGTTATTACAAGTGTATACAGGCCTTATTTACGAAGGCCCAGGATTGGTGCGTAAGCTTGGGTATTAAAATGTATCAGATCGGGCTCTTGCCCAGTCGTCTTTTAAATGCTCTGGAATCGCTGTGCCCAAGAGTTGACCGGGTTTTAAGTAGTCGTAAATCTCATCAAAGGATTTGACGCAATTATCGCTGATGCGTCGCATGACATGGTGAGGCTTGATGTCGCTTGGATTATCTAATCCCATGGCTCCGACCATTTCTAAAAAACTTTTCATGGTGTTTTGATGAAAATTTGCTGCACGATATTGTTTTTCATCGACCACCAGACCGCGCTGTAAACGAAGGTTTTGAGTGGCAACGCCAGTTGGGCATGTGTTTGCGTCGCATTGTTTGGATTGAACACATCCTACCGCCATCATCATGGCTCTTGCTGAGTTGCACAGGTCAGCGCCCATGGCGATTCTTAATATCATGTCGTAACCGTTGGTAATTTTAGCACTGCAAATAATGCGAATTTTATCCCGAACGTTTATTCCGACTAATGCATTATGCACAAAGGTTAGTCCTGAATCCAAAGGCTCACCCATATTATTAGTGAATTCGACGGGAGCGGCACCTGTCCCGCCTTCCGCGCCATCAACCGTGATAAAATCAGGTAAAATGCCGGTTTCAATCATAGCCTTACAAATACCTAAAAACTCATCTTTTTTACCAATACATAATTTAAATCCAATCGGTTTGCCACCAGTTAAGGTACGCAAGCGGTCGACAAATTCTAATAATCCAGCCGGTGAATTGAATGCTGAATGTGCAGCCGGTGATATGGCATCTTCGCCCATTTTTATGTGTCGAATTCGAGCAATTTCAGACGTGACTTTGGCCGCTGGTAAAATACCGCCATGTGAGGGTTTAGCTCCTTGCGAGAGTTTAATTTCAATCATTTTGACTTCATTACGATTAGCTTCTATTTTAAACAGCTCTTCATCGAATTCTCCGTCCTCTGTTCGGCTTCCAAAATAGGCGGTACCCAATTGAAAAATAAGATCGCCACCTTGCAAATGATAAGGACTTAATCCGCCTTCGCCAGTGTTATGTGCAAAGCCACCTAACTTGGCACCTTTGTTTAATGCCATAATGGCGTTGGCTGACAAGGCACCAAAACTCATGGCAGAAATATTTAATCTCGATGCATTGTAAGGTTTTTTACAAAAAGGCCCACCCACAATAAGACGGGGTTCTACTGCAGACAGGTGTTTAGGCGCTAATGAATGCAATACCCAGGTGTAACCAATTTCTAAAATGTTACGTTCGGTACCAAAGGGCATTGTATCACGAACATTTTTGGCTCGTTGGTAAATGAGAGAGCGCGTTTCTCGATTAAATGGTAATTCATCTTCATCACTGGCAACAAAATATTGATAAATTTCGGGGCGTAAAAACTCCAAAATAAAACGCATGTGTCCCAGGACGGGAAAGTTTCGTGTGATACTGTGTTTTTTTTGGCAAATATCATAAATACCTAACAAGACAATCGGTATCAACACCACAGGAAACCAACGTGCATCATGCCACATGGTGAGCCTGAACAGGATAATCATCAGAACCACTGCAAAGCCTAAGTACCATTTTCTGCGCATGAAACACTCCTTGTACGTTATTTTTTAATGCATTCAGGATGACATTAAATCAATTTAGTTTGTTGATAAACGACATTATCGACAACCTGATGATTAAACATTAGAAAACTATAGCAGGAAAATTAGGTTTAGATCTATGGCTGGGAGGCAGCCGCCTCGGCGACTGCATTAAAGCGTTAAGGGGCAAGTAGAGGGGTTTCAAGCCAGATTTCTGTCGTTGTTTTAGGGCTAAAAAATCGCATCATGGTTTGTTCTGAGCGATCCAACTTAAAGTCACCCTGATGGGCTCGACGTATGCGTGCGACCTCGTTAAACGAGACATCATGTTGTTGGTCATGATGAGCGATCGTATATTTTTTATCTAAAAACTCACTAAGACGACTTCCAGCATTGGCTTGTTCGCTTTCTAGTGTTTCAGCATCCTGCTTGGCATAAGACAATAAGCGCTTTAATAAGTTGCTTTTTTCCTGAGCCGATTCTTCATCGATATGCGCAAGTCTTAAAATGGCGTTATCGCAAGTTTCTTCTAATGAACGAGCAATATCTGGATTTTGATGATTTAAAAACATATCGTTGATTAAGCCAAAGAGGGCCACTGCGCCGTTGAAAATATCCTGTAGGTTTTTGACGCACACCCAGATTTCAGAAAAGACCAGATCAATTCCGATACCCAATACCTGGGCATCTAAAAACATCAATTCCCATAATAAATCGTTAAGCGTTGCTAAGAGGCTATTTCTTATTAGATTATTTAATATCCAAAGACTGCACCAGGTTAATAATAATGCGCCGATGAACATCCGTTTTAATGTACGCAGAATAGGATAAGCGTAGCCCGTTATCCCTATAGTCAAACCAATTTTAACCATTGAAACCATCAGCTCCATGAGTTTGTTTCCGGCATTGATTATCTGTAACCACTTTTTTTCCATGCTGGTTTGGTATTGATGATAGTGGCTAAACGCCGTAAACCAATCATTTGATTTTGTTAAAAATGTGATGGCATTTTTTTCATAATAGGGAGTTTTAACATAGTTAAACTGTTCGCTTTCGCAAGCCAGTCTTTTCACATACAAATACCCTTGGTTCCAGTCGGAATGCAGTTTTTCATTAACACATGCATTAAATTGTTTTAAATCATCCAGGGCATTTTGGGTTTCAAAAAAGGGCAAAGGGGGCAAGTGCTTTTCTTTTCGATAAGCGATGACATCAATGAGTAAATTTGGTGTTAAACAATTCATTTTTGTCATGCAATAGATCGG
>JAJZSG010000154.1 GCA_021849905.1 Pseudomonadota bacterium | reverse complement strand
TTAGGTTCTGTCATTACGCAATATTTAGAAGACACCAGCGCATCCATTCAAGGTCAAGCGATTGCGGCTAGTAGTGATACCAAGATCATCATGCGCCAAGGTGGGTTTAAAGGATATGTGGATGATCATCCTAAGGCGTTTACTCCAATCCAAACCAAAATGATTGAGTCTTTTGGTGAGGCGCATGCTCAGGGTTTTTCAAGCATGATGATGCAGTTTGGAACCTGTCATACTTTCCATCGTTACTTTGCCGATCCGTTTTCAACCGCATTATTTTCAACCAGTGGTGATGTGTTTGGCGCAATTGAGGCGTTAGTTGCCGAAGGTGTTTCCATGCGCGACGCGGTTCAACGCGTGGCGAATCGTCAACAGGACGCGACATCATGACGCAATGGCCGGTCATTGTAGGTGCTATTGCGGTGTTGGCGCTGGTGTGGATGAAACCGTCATCAAACCTTGTTACCGTTGATTTAAACCATATCAAAGGCCAATTTATTCATCAATTGGCAATTCACCATGCATCAAATGAAAACGTAAAAAAAGCCAGCGAGACTTTTAATCGTCATCTTAAAAATGTGCTTGATGCTTATGCCAAAAGTCATCACGTCGTCATTCTTGATAGCGCCCATGTTCTTTCCAGTGACCGTGATGTAACCGATTCCATTATTTCATTACTTGCTAAAGCCATGAGGGCGCCATCATGAAGCGCGTATTTTTGGGATTGTTGATAGCCTGTACGACCTGTTTGAGTTTTTCAAAATCCTTTGGCGTTGTGGGCGAGACCTTTCCTGTTAGTGAAATGAGTTTTTTAGATTTCATTGAGCTCAGATTACAAAATTTGACGGCGAGTGGCGAATTGCACGCGATGGAGTCTGAGTGGCAGGCGCGTGTAGCGCGAACGGCTAATCGCCCCAATCCGGTTGGATTGCCTCGTGCAGTTCTTAAACGCAGCTACCACTACGACCCAACCGTCATTTTAACGTCGGCTATTTTAGACGGGTATGGTCACGTCATTTATCCCATAGGATCGCGCGTTAATGGATTAGAACAACGCCCCAATTATGCCCCATGTTGGCTCTTCTTTAATGCCGATGATAAATCGCAATTGCTTTGGGCGCAGAAAAAACAGCATCAATGCCAAAATCCAAAATTAATTTTAACCGGTGGTGCAGTGCGCGATGCCGAACTTGCATTAGACAGCGAAATTTATTTCGACCAAGGCGGACGCTTGTCCACGCGTTTTCAATTAAGCGCAGTACCTGCAACCGTCACACGAGAAGAGAATCGCTTACACGTTTCAGAGGTCGTGATTAAGGAGGATGGCGATGAAATTTGAAGGCATGGTTCTAAGTGTCTTACTCACATTAACCAGCGTGGCAAATGCGTCCCATTGCACGGGGCATTTCGTGAATCCTGTTAAAGATGTTTGCTGGCGATGTTTATTCCCGTTATCCATCGGAGGCTCTAAAGTCGTGGGAAGTCATTTGCCTGATACTCGCAATGCATCCTCACCTATCGGCACGTGTCCTGCGGCTAACGGATTGCGGATAGGTCTTAATATTGGCTTTTGGGAACCTCAAGCCCTTGTGGATGTAACCGATACGCCTTACTGCTTGGTGAATTTGGGCGGTCACCAAGTTAATCTTGGGGTTAAACAATCCCGAGGTGGCCAACATCATGTGGGACAAGGCGAGGTCGGGGCGTTTTATCACGTGCATTGGTACAAATACCCGTTGCTTAATTGGCTTAATATCATCACGAGTAGTGGTTGTTTGCAGACGGGCGACTTTGATATTGCTTATTTAACCGAGCTTGATGCCATGTGGTCAGACTCAGAAATGAGTTTTGTGTTAAACCCAGAGGCCATTTTATTTGCTAATCCAATCGCACAAACCGCCTGTGCGGCGGATAGTATTTCGTCAACGCTTCAATCTCAACCATTGGATAGTCTCTTTTGGTGCGCAGGTTCACAAGGTAGTCATTACCCTCTAACAGGGCATGTCAATGCACCCGTATCACCCGTTCAAACTGCGCTTTTGTTAACAGAGCGTCTAAATTACAAACTGCATCGCGAATACCTGATTTCTGATTCTAGTCCTGATAAAGGCGCCATTTGTAATGAACACCACTATCCCACGGTTCCTAAATCCCGTTATCGCTATGAGATGATTAATCAGGTCTCCGATGGAGGGCATTGTTATCCATCAGGGGCGTCAACGCTGACATGGGAAGCTGGCAAGATTAAACCGCATACGCAAGACCAGTATGGATTTTTAGTCTGGCGAAAAAGGAATTGTACATTTATATGACAAAAAACAGGGGCATTACCATGTGTAAGTTAACGATGGGATTGATCATGAGTCTTGTGGGGTTTGAGGTAATTAGTGCGCCGACAGCACAGGTTTTTGTGAGTTTTTCAATGCCAGCACCTTTATTACAGCAGACATTGAATGAAAGTGCACGTCTCAATATCCCTGCATTTCTTAATGGGCTTATTGATAATTCAATGCCTAAAACCGTTCAGCGTATTCAATTGCTTTCAAAAATAGTTCCTAACTTGAATTTGCAAATTGACCCCACAGCTTTTGAACGATTTGGGATAAAACAGGTTCCAGCGCTCGTTGTCGATAACGGGAAAGCGTTTGATGTGCTCTATGGCAATTTGTCTTTACGTGATGGGTTGTTGCTAATTGCAGGACATGGCGATAGCGGGATGACCATGATTGATGCGAGGCAATTAATCGATGGTTAAGACAATTGGAATTTTTATAGGGTTATTCAGTCTGTGTGTATACGCAGAACAATCAGCGCCATTGACAACAGCCGATGCGTTTAAACACGCCCTTAAACAATTTAATCCGGTTGATGTTTTGCAAGGGTATACCAATGAGCCTGCCGAAACACGGTTAAGCCCAACTGAGACTAATGATGGTCTGAAAGACCAAGGACTCTCAGCAGTGACTCAGAATACCACGGCTAATCAGGTTTACACCCAATATAACACGCGAATGAAGGCTTTCCAGAATCTAAATAGTCCTGAAATGCAAATAGCGGCGCAACTCATTGAGGGTAGCGCGGAGGTGAAGGCGGGGGGCTGTTATACACAACCGCCTAAGTGCACGACTCATACAGCAACCCATACCTGTATGGATACGCTGATTTACTCACAAGCAACTTGCCAAGACACGCTCACTATTTCAGTGAAAAAAATCATACACACGGCAAAGCGCATGGCTATTTCATCCAAAGTAAACTCACTTCCATTTGACTTAGCGCATTGCCGCCCAAATGAAATGAAATGTACAAGCATTGACGAAATTCATGTAAGTCCAAATTGTCAGGCCGTATCGGTTGACGTG
>JAJZSG010000153.1 GCA_021849905.1 Pseudomonadota bacterium | reverse complement strand
TGGTAGCCGAACACACCTTTAGGCCACCCTATTTTCATCGTAACGTAATGAATGAATTGATGGGACTTTTAGTTGGACAATATGATGCAAAATCTTCTGGTTTTGATGTAGGGGGCGTTAGTATCCATAATTGCATGACGTCTCATGGCCCCGATACGAAAACGTATGAAAAGGCCATTACCAAAAAACTAAAACCTACTCATTATCAAAATACACTGGCATTTATGTTCGAATCACGAGAGCCTTGGCTTGTTACGGAACAAGCGATGAATGCCGCGTTTAAACAACGTGATTACGCTGCTTGCTGGCAAAATTTTGTTCTTAAATAGAGGCTTTTAGTCACGCTCACTAAACTCAAAACAGATGATTCCTATCTGGCTGTTGCGTATAATACCTATTCCAAATAGGAGACTTTTGTGTTTAATTTTAACACCTACGCCTATGCATATGGCGAACCGGCATCAACAGCCGTATTTAAATCATCACCTGAAGACTTTAGAGTGGATGAGATTTTATCCTTTAAATTGTCGGGTGCTGGTGAGCATCAATTTTTACGTATTGAAAAACGCGGGTTAAATACAGAAGAACTTGTTAGAGATCTTGCTAAAGCGCTAAAAAAACCAATGAAAACCATATCTTATGCGGGTTTGAAAGATCGTGAAGCATTAACCACCCAATGGCTTTCTGTTCATTGCCCTAGTGAAGAAATTGTTAATGCGAGTGCGCTACAAGGTCGGGGTTGGCGTGTTCTTGAAAGCATGCGGCATCTAAAAAAATTAAAAATTGGCGGCTTATCGGCGAATCAATTCACCATTGTTTTACATGATATAGACAATCACCAAGCGATTGACACTCGATTAGATATAATTAAATCAGGCGGCGTGCCCAACTATTTTGGTGAGCAACGATTTGGTCATGCCGGACTTAACATCCTGAAAGCACGTGATATGCTGTTAAATGACGTGCGTGTTAAAGACAAATTTTTACGCGGCATTTACTACTCGGCTGCTCGTTCGTTTTTGTTTAATTTGATTCTTTCAGAGCGTGTTTTAAATCAAACATGGAATAACGCTTTATCAGGTGATGTGATGCAATTAGCCGGTACTCATAGTATTTTTACTTGTGATAGTCCTGATGAAGAAATTAACGCGCGTATAGCTCATCGAGATATATCACCCGCAGCTCCCCTATACGGATTGGGAAATGAACGAATGACTCAAGATGCGCTCGAATCCATGCAAAACGCCTTGTGCAATTACACTGATTGGTGTGATGCATTACAGAAACATGGGCTTAAACGCATGTATCGCGCTCATATTTTACATGCATCCAACCTAACCTGGCATTTGCAACAGCCTAACTGTTTGACCTTATCATTTGAACTGGTGGCGGGTGCTTATGCCACCAGTATATTGCGTGAGTTGGTTAAAACGGATAGACGTGATCGTTATTGATAATTTGATCAAGGTGTTAATTCTGAAGCCAAAATATCGATACCATCTTCATCATGAACTCTAGAGTGCGGTGAAGAAGAATCAGAATTTGGTAACCTGTCTTTAAATTGTCTAAACGCTTTCGATATATGAGTTGTTGAGGGGGTAAAAACATCCTCTAATCCAACAGACTTGCAAAGCGCGTTAACTCCACGCTTAAACAGCTCGAAAGGTTCTGCAATATATTTACGAAACCAGGTTTGTGATCTGTTTTGTGAAAAAATAATTTCGACATTTTGCCCTTTAATATAATCAGTTATTTGTTGCAATGTTGCATCGGGATTCGCTAGTAAGGCATCGATATCAATGATTTGATTTAACGCCGCCTCACATCGTACTCGCTGCTCAGTATCAGCATAATAATAGGTATCAATAAATTGAATTCGTTGTAATAAACGAGGCTGACTTGCCTGTTTAAATTCATCAAACAATGCACGAATTGACGCTTTGATTTCAACTTCAGGATCAATAACAGGAGCGGCTGGACTATTATTCTGAACATCATAATATTCATCAAGATCATCTTCATCGAATATAGTTGTATGAATATTTCCCGTTTGACACGGAATATCCAAACTCGATATGTGAACATAGGAATCATCTATTCCTTCTTTTGTATCATAAAAAATATCGTCATCTTCAAAGTCAATATCAGGGGTAGAAAAAACAGTACGTTCATTAATTATTTCTTGACTATTAATCGAACTCGATTCGTAATCCGTTTTGCTTTCTTCATGTTGAATCAGCAGATAAGCTTCGTATTGAGCAATTCGTGCTTTTGCCTCCTGCTGCATGTCAATAAAGCTACTGATGTCGCTTAGCGATGCTGATAAATCAATTAAGGCCTTACCCTGAGGTACTTTTTTCATGTTTTCGACAAACGTATCAATGGCAAGATTTATACCAAGCGTTACCTCATCGAATATATAAGGTACTTTTTTATTTGCATCAATATATATCAGACTGTTAATTATATTATTTTTATTCAATATCGAATTTGGGCCCTTATTAAAAAGATTTCTCCCAACCACAGTTAAATTTAGCGATGGGGACAAATAACTATTTTCATAATTAATGTTTTCTAGTATGTCTGCAACATTCCAAGCTGCCTGTAAAACAGCCTTTTGATAACGTTTAATTTTAATAACGTCGTCAGGGTTATTTAATTCTTCCAGTTGCTCAAAAGTGAATTGCGGATTTTTTGCAATATAATCAACAAAGGATTTAACAACCATCGCATCATCGTAATTAGACAATTGGTCGTAATTTTGGTTTAAAGGCAAACCACCATTTAATCGTAAAAGTGCGTCTTTTAATCCGATTAAACATTGGGCTACAGTATTCATTTTAAGACCTCCAATATTTTAGATATGCTCAATAATACCACAATAAACAAATAGAGTCCAAATAATAATCATAAAGATTTTTTTAATTTCAAATATGAGTGGCGATCTGCAGGGGAAAATGAGTTTTGCAAATCAATACAGTGCGATATATTTTATTAGGGTTTAAATGTTCCATGACTCTCGGCTTTAGATTCCGCTTCAAACAAGGAAGACTGCTTGACAGCATCCAAACCTTTTTTAAATTGTTTAAATTGTTCCAATGTATTATTCTTTGATGGTTCAAGAGGTGTTTTCAATTGGCAAAAATGACTAACCCATTGGTTAAAATGCTCAAAGGGTTCTGAAATATATTTTCGAAACCAGGTTTGTGACCTGTTTTGTGCAAAAACGAGATCATACTGATTACTTATTATAATTTCTTTTTCAATTTTTTTCAGTGTGACTTTTTCATCTGATAATAAATACCCGATTTCATTAATTTTACGAATAGCATCTTCACATCGTTTTTTTTGTGCATCATC
>JAJZSG010000152.1 GCA_021849905.1 Pseudomonadota bacterium | reverse complement strand
GTTAGATTTAGCTGCAAAAATGAAAGCACAGCAAGGGAAAGGTCAATAAATATCCAGATTAAACCATCATTATTACTGTTGAAAGTTTAATGATGGTTTAAAAATCTAAATTTGCATTAAATCCTTCTCTTTTTCTGCTAAAACAGCGTCAACATCAGCAATATACTTGTCCGTCAGTTTCTGTACAAGATCGTTAGCGCGACGTTCATCATCCTCAGAAAGCTGTTTTTCTTTAAGCAGTTCTTTGACATGATTATTTGCATCACGACGAATATTTCGGATTGAAACACGAGCTTGCTCAGCCTCGCCACGAACAACACGGGTCATTTCCTTACGACGCTCTTCTGTCAGTGCAGGCATGGGTACACGTATTGCATTTCCTGCTGTTGCAGGATTTAAGCCTAAATCTGAATTCAAAATTGCTTTTTCAATAGTGGCTATCATTGATTTTTCAAATGGTGTCACTAATAACGTTCGAGAATCGCTGCTATTAACCGAAGCAACCTGGTTTAATGGCGTAGGACTCCCATAATAGTCAACAAAAACATGGTCTAATAAGCCAGCATTGGCCCTTCCTGTTCTTATTTTAGTCATTTCATGCTGTAAGGATTCAACGGTTTTTTTCATCCGCTTTTCAGCATCCAACTTAATATCATTAATCATGATTCGCTCCTACGATTGTTCCAACTCGTTCACCCATCACAATTTTCTTTAATGCATCTGGCGCTGATAGATCAAATACTTGCAATGGCATATTCTGATCCTCACACAAACAAATTGCTGTTGAGTCCATTACCTGCAATCCTTTCGTCAGCACGTCGCGATAAGTTAAGTGATCATATCGTATTGCATTCGGATTCTTGACCGGATCATCTGAATACACGCCATCAACTTTGGTTGCTTTGAGGACAACATCCGCATTTATTTCAATGGCTCGCAAACATGCTGCTGTATCGGTTGTAAAAAAAGGATTTCCCGTGCCCGCTGCAAAAATCACGACATGACCACTGGTTAGATGCGTAATGGCTTTACGATAATTATAGGGATCAACAACACCCAACATTGGAATGGCTGACATAATTCGCGTGTGCAATTCACTGCGTTCAAGTGCATCTCTCAAGGCCAACGCATTCATGACCGTGGCAAGCATCCCCATATGGTCACCGGTTACGCGACCCAAACCCGATTTGGATAATGCTTTACCACGAAATAAATTACCACCGCCAATAACCAAACCAACCTCAACACCCATTTGAACAAGATCAAATACATCTTTAGCAATCTTATCCAGCACAGAGGGATCAATACCAAATTGAGCCGTACCAGTCAGTGCCTCACCGCTACACTTGAGTAAAATACGTTGGTACTTCAAGGCTGGCATGGTTAATTGACTCATTGCTCACGAACCTGAGCCATCACTTCTTCAACAAAGTTATCTTCTTTTTTCTCAATGCCCTCACCCACCTCAAATCGAACAAAAGAAATGACTTCAGCTTGCTTATCTTTCAGGTATTGGCCGACTTTGATATTAGGATCTTTGACAAAAGGCTGTCCAGCAAGACTCACTTCATCAACAAATTTATTAATGCGCCCTTCAATCATCTTGTCAATAATGTCTTGTGGTTTACCACTTTCACGTGCTTGTGCAGTAAACACTTCACGCTCATTTGCGATGGCATCTGCAGGAACCTGGTCTCGACTGATAACCAGCGGACGAGCTGCAGCAATATGCATAGCAATATCTTTTGCAACTGTTTCATCACCATTTTTCAGTGCAACCAAAACACCAATTCGTGTCCCATGCAAATAAAAACCAATGACGCCATCATCAGCATGAACCTGTCGTATCCGTCTTAGTTTGATGTTTTCGCCTATCACCGAAATTAATTCTTTACGAGCTTGTTCGATAGAAATACTATTGGATGACAATGTCTTTTCAGATAATGCATCAACATCCTTTGCCGCTGTTTGCAATGCTGTTTGAGCAACCTGATTTGCAAAGGATACAAAATTTTCAGCACGAGCAGCGAAATCGGTTTCACTGTTAATTTCGACGATTGAAGCGGTACGTTTATCACTAGATTGAGCAATAACGATAACGCCTTCAGCAGCAATTCTATCCGCCTTTTTGCTGGCCTGACCTGCTTTACGCAGTTCCAAAATAGCTTGCTCAATATCACCACCTGTGGCAATCAAAACTTTTTTACAATCCATCATACCTGCGCCAGAACGCTGACGTAATTCCATTACTAATGAAGCACTAATTGTCATATTCAATTCCCTCACGTAAAAAAAGGGGGCGTCAATATTGATGACTGTGCCCCCTCAATACAAAAGCATTTACTTGTCTGAATCTTTATCCGTAGCCGAGATTTCAACAAAATCAGTAGCCGATGGAACACCACCAACCGTATTTGAATGTCTAGCATCTAAAATTGCATCAGCAACACTACGCACATAAATGTCAACAGCTCGCATAGAATCATCATTCGCTGGAATGATATAATCAATGTTATCTGGGTTATTATTCGTATCAACAACACCAATAACCGGTATTTTTAATCGACGCGCTTCTTCAACAGCGATGTGTTCAAAACCAACATCCACAACAAATAAAGCATCAGGCAATCCACCCATATCCTGGATACCGCCCAAACTACGCTCCAACTTCTCGAGTTCACGTGTAAGCATTAAGGCTTCTTTTTTTATCATGCCGTTAAACGCACCGTCGTCACTTAATTTTTTTAATTCCTTAAGTCTGAAAATTGATTGACGAACCGTTTTATAGTTAGTCAACATACCACCTAACCAACGGTGATCTACATAAGGCATACCACAACGTTTTGCATGTTCACGAATACTACCTTGAGCAGCACGTTTTGTTCCCACAAATAAGATTTTAGCTTTATTAGATGCTAAGCGACCGACATAATTCAAAGCCTCGTCCATCATTGGAATGGTTTTTTCAAGGTTAATGATGTGTATTTGATTTCGTGAGCCGAAAATATAGTCAGACATTTTAGGGTTCCAGAACCGTGTTCTGTGACCAAAATGTGCACCTGCTTCAAGCAATTCACGCATACTAATATTCATATAATATTTATCTCCAGGGTTAAGCCTCCACATTTCCCATAAGGCACCCGTAAAGGGACCCCGCCTGATGTGACGAAACGTGTGTGTAGTTAAAAACGGCTTATTTATAACATAGTCTCCCGTTATCAGCAATGAGAATTTGATTTGTTAATCAAATTGCTTAATTTTAGCAAAAAAAATTAGTATCCTGTCACAATCGCCGGGTAAGTGCCTGTCACGAAGCTCGGACTAATCCGAGCTGCGCGCGTAAGCAAGCGGAATTATTTCGATATTGGATTGCT
>JAJZSG010000151.1 GCA_021849905.1 Pseudomonadota bacterium | reverse complement strand
TTTGAATCGTAAGGGTGTGACATGAATATAGAGAGCGTGTATCCTAAAGTCAGGGAAATTATCGCGGATGTGTTGGTTATTGATGAAAATGATATTTCGTTAAATAGCCGTTTAATTGTTGATTTGGGTGCTGAATCCATTGATTTTCTTGATTTGGTTTTTCAGCTTGAAAAAGAATTTGGGATTAAAATTCCACGTGGACAACTTGAAAAAAATGCGCGTGGTGATTTGTCTGATGACGAGTTTGAAAAAGGTGGTGTTTTGACTCCAGAGGGCATGTCTGCACTTAAACATTATTTAAACGAAGTGCCAGATGAGTATTTCAAGCCTTTGATGAAGCTAAATGAAATTCCGATGCTATTTACCGTAGGCACGTTTTGCAAACTGATTGTTGCTGCGGTGAGCCAAAAAAATGCGACTGAAACTGCTGTCTAATGCGTTTCTTATTCGTCGATAGAATTCTGCGACTCGTTTCAGGCGAGTTCATTCAAGGCATAAAGCATATCACTCGAGATGATGCCTATCTTTGTCGTGATGCATCGAATCAACTGCACTTTATGCCGTCTTTGATTGGCGAAACCCTAGGCCAATTGGCGGCTTGGAATGTCATGTCTTGCAACGATTTTTCATATCGTCCTGTCGCAGGCCTTGTATCCAGTGCTCGCCTTTATCGACCAGTTTACGTCGGTGAAACGCTGTTATTGGAGTCATTTATCGATTCGTTAGATGAAGCGGCTGTTCAGTATCACAGTTTTGCTTATGTCGGTGACGAGGTCGTTTTTAGTATTGACGGTGCTTTAGGTCCTTTGCTACCGATGAATGATTTCATTGATGGCTCTTTAGTTCGTCGTCAATTTAATGAAATTAACCGGCCTGGTGATTATTATTCTGTAAACAGTACATCAGAGGAATCGATTGTCGATCATTGCTCTGCAATAACACCTCCAATGTTATTTGACAAGATTATAACTTGTGAACCGGGTTTAAGCTTGTGTGCAGAAAAGCGGGTGACCAGAGCGGCTGCGTATTTTGCTGACCATTTTCCAAATAAGCCAGTTTTACCCATGACGGTATTGCTAGAGTGCAAGCTTAATTTGGCTCGAGAATTTGTTGCCAGGGCATCGTTTTCACAACCTTATCGTATTCATGAAATGCGTAAAATAAAAATGAATGTGTTTGTACACCCCGGTGATATCTTAATAACTCATGTGAAGGTGAAGTCTCATGACGACAACGAACTTGTCTTAAGTTTTCGAAGTGAGGTCGACGGAAAGCGTGTTTGTGTTTTAGACATCGTGATGAAACCAGAGGGTAATCCATGATAAAGACAAGACGACGAGTTGCGATTACAGGAATTGGTGCCGTATCCCCATTAGGTCATGATGTTCAATCATTATGGGATGGTTTGCTCGCCGGACAATCGGGTGTTGATGAAATTAAAGGTTTTGATGCAAGTGGGTTTCCAACGTGGATTGCGGCTGAAGTTAAACAATTCACACCGTCTAAACTATTTTCAACAAAGTATAATCGCTATGCGATGCCACTGACCTATTTTGCGCTGGATGCAGCACACCAAGCCTTTACTGATGCGGGTATTTTTCCCAACCAACAAACGGCAAATCGATGGGGCGTTGTTGCAGGAAGTGGCATGATGACCGCTGAATTTGAGTATTTGGAGCGCTTTCAAAAAGCCTGTGCAGTAAATGGTGAGGTGGATTGGGCTGAGCTGCAATCTGGTACGCATGAGTTTTGTCGTTTGGTGGATTTTGGTAAAACCACTTCAAATACGGGGTTGTCTTTGTTAATCCAGCAATTTGGGATTAGAGGATATGCCAACTCGGTTCACACCGCTTGTGCGTCTGGCGGACAAGCGCTTGGTTTGGCGCTTAATGTGATTCGCCGGGGTGACGCAGATTATATTCTAGCTGGTGGATTTGATTCGATGATTAGCCCACTTGGCTTGTCTAGTTTTTGTTTGTTAGGCGCACTGTCAACCTATAACGATACACCGACCACGGCAAGTCGCCCCTTTGACGGAACACGCAATGGCTTTGTTTTAGGTGAGGGTGCAGCGTTTTTGATTCTGGAAGAGTGGGATAAAGCGCGTGCTCGAGGTGCGCGAATTTATGCGGAATTAGCCGGTGAAGGCAATAGTTTAAGCTCGTATCGGATAACAGACTCTCATCCAAATGGCGATGGCGCCATTCAGGCAATTGAACAGGCCTTGTTTGATGCAGGTGTGACAGCTCGTGATGTTGATTATATTAATGCTCACGGCACATCGACTAAAATGAATGATTTGAGTGAAACCAATGCGATTAAAGCCGTATTTGGCGAAAAAGCCGATCAAATACCGGTTAGTTCGACGAAAAGTCAAACCGGGCATTTGATTGCTGCGGCAGGGGCTTTGGAAGCGGTGATTTCCGTTTTAGCCATTCAACATTCGCACGTTCCCATGACTGCTAATTTAACTGTGCCTGATGCAGAGTGTGACCTGGATTATGTGGTTGATGGACCACGTGAAAAATCATTGGGCGCTGTGTTGTCTAATTCCTTTGGTTTTGGTGGGTCTAATAGTTGTTTGTTGTTCAAACATCTAGAATTTGAGGGGTAGGGCGGATGAGTGATAGTCGACGTGTTTTTATTACGGGTCTTGGTGCATTATCGGCATCGGGTCATACGGTTGACGCGCATTGGAATAGCATTCTTGCCGGTGAGTCGGGAATTAAAAACATCCGGCAATGGGACTTATCATCTTGGACGCATCGATTGGCTGGTGAAATACAAGACTATCAACCGGCAAAAATGCTGCCAGATAGAAAGCTCCTTAAAGTCATTTCACGTCAGGACGTGTTAGGTATTAATGCCGCGGTGCAAGCCGTTGAACACAGTCAATTGCTGTCCTATCGTGAAACCTTGTCATCTGCTGATGTATTTAACGACAAAACCGCTGTATTTGTGAGTTCGCCTGGTAATAAATATTATCAACAATATGATTTTTTGCCTCTGATTGCGAAAACAAAAGGGGATATGAAGGCTTTTGCCAGTCAGTTATTTGACGAGGTTCACCCGACTTGGTTACTGCGAATATTGCCCAACAACGTGCTAGCGTATACCGGAATGATCTATGGATTTAAAGGGGTTAACCACAATATTGCAAACCATGCTGCAGGGGGTATGCAGGCAATTATCGAAGCGTACCATGCCATTAAACAGGGTCAAGCTGAACGTGCTGTGGTGGTTGCATATGATGTGGGTACTGAGCCTCAAGCGCTTTTTTATTATGATAAATTAGGTGTTTTGAGTGCGCGACATTTAAAGCCCTTTGATAGTGAACATGATGGTACTGTGATGGCTGAGGGGGCTGCGGCCTTTGTTCTGGAGAGCAATGTCAGTGTCGGCGATGCTGATGGTCATGG
>JAJZSG010000150.1 GCA_021849905.1 Pseudomonadota bacterium | reverse complement strand
CCACCAGACCAATAATAGGAAAAAACCAATATGAATTACGCATGGGCATCACCCACGTGATTTCTGAACATTTTGCGTAATGGGTAGCGTTAGTTATCAATTGATTTAAGTTTTTATCGACATAAGCCACACAAAAGCCATGAAAAACCCCTAAAATCGTATCAAAATAAAATTGTCGTACCTCACTATGTTTTCGAAGAGCAGCCAGTGCTTTGCGATAGAGTTTGCTTGCCGTTCCAAACTGTTTATTCAAGAATGCAACCGTTGCTTGCAAAGCCCAAATAAAACCCGATTTTTCATCTTGTATTCGCGAGGAATAATCGATAACAGAATCCAAATCCCCCCAAGCCAAATAAATTAGTCCACTGCAATAATTAAGATAGTCATGATGAATTTTGTTTTGCTTATTTAAAGAAAATACTGTCAAACTCGTTTTATAATCAATAGCCGGCTTAATGTCGCAATAAAAATGACTAAGCTGTGCAACGCAGATAAATGCCCGAATAATGGGGTGTCGTGATTGCAACCAGTCTATGTCTAAGGAGTGCGCGCTAAAAAGATGATATAAATCCAAAATCAATTTATTGCAATAGCCTAAATCATCTTCGTGACTGTCAAACAAGTCCGGTTGATTGGCATAAACTGCATTGCTTAATAACGCTCGGGCTTTAATATCTCGTGTTCGTTCAGAGTACGCGTGGACATGTAAATATAAGCGCTCAACTACACCATGAACCCAGATCATATCCTTTTCTGACATCATCGTTAAAATAGCATGTCTTAGTTCGGGAAGAATAACGCAGTCTTTTTTAGACTTTAAAAAACCCAATTTATCAAGCAGCGCACAAAGAACACGATAAGCGTTTTGTGTGAAGACTTGGCCTGTATGATCAGTCAGGTTTGATTCAATTATCCTGGAGACCAATGTACGTTCATCGTTATACTCAAAACAAATGGCTTTTAATGCAATCACTTGCCTTTCTGGCTGACTTAATGTGATGAATGTATCGAGTAATTGCTTTATTTTTTTATCTGATAACATGAGATATTTCCTGACATATTAAAAATAAGGGTATTCTTGGGGATAACACTAATCCAATCTAAAACACCGATAAAAATTAGCCGTTGTGGCTGCCGCCAGGGCTTCAAAATTAATACCTCGCAATTGACTAATATACTCAGCAACATGTTTAACCAGAGCGGGATGATTTTGTTTACCACGAAAAGGAACTGGTGCTAGATAGGGAGAATCGGTTTCAATTAACATGCGATCTAATGGCACACGCTTAGCAACGTCATGCAAAATAGTTGCGTTTTTAAAAGTCACAATACCTGAAAATGAAATATAAAAATTCATATCCAATACACGCTTTGCAATATCCCAGGATTCAGAAAAACAATGCATGACCCCACCAATCGTTGAAGCGTCTTCTTCAGCCATTAATAACAGCGTGTCTTCTGCCGCATTTCTTGTATGAATAATCAAGGGCTTGGATAAGGCAATGGCGGCACGAATATGCGCTCGAAACCGTTGACGTTGACGCTCACGCGCATCAATCGTTTCGGTACGAAAATAGTCTAAACCTGTTTCACCTATGGCTATACACGACGGATGAGAGGCAAGCCCTATGAGCTGAAGAGCATCCAACTCCGTTTCCATCTCCGTATTCGGATGAATTCCAACCGATAAGCTAATATCAGGATATGTATCCACTAATTTGTATAATGCAGGTAGATCACTTAACTCGCAACACACGCACAGCATGTGCTGAACACCATTTGCACGCGCTTTTTGAATCACGGAATCTAAATCATGATTAAAGTCACTTAAGTCCAACATGTTGATATGACAATGTGAATCCACTAAGGGAACCGGTTTTAGATCATGATTCATGCGTTATCCCCGTCACGTATCCAGACAATAAGGCTTCAACTACCAGCGTCTGATTTAATGTTATGTTTTTCTGAACAATCGTTAGTAGTTCCGTTATTTTATCTAGCTGTTTAAACAAAGTCACCGTATCTATGCGTCTTGAGGCATCAGAAAACGAGGAAGACAAAGGCCCCAATGGTTGCGATTTAGACAATTTATAATAGATGATTTGAGCCGTCAGTAAGTATAAAAACCATAATAAATCGTCTAAAGCGAACTTAGCCCAACTTGCAGCAATTGAACATATAGAGGCATTTCCCTCAATCCCATCACACAGTGCCGTTAAAATCGATTGAGTTTGTTTGAATAATTCACCACGCGCTGAATTTTCAGGGTAATAATTAGCCATAGATAAATAATTAACCCGCTCAATTGACTCAAGGCCTTCAGGTGGTAAAAAAACATATTGTTGACAGCGACTCATCACCGTTGCAGGTATCGTGCTCACCTGCTCTGCAATCAAAATAAACATCGTATGAGAAGGCGGCTCTTCAAGAATTTTTAACAACGCATTTGCAGCTGCCGTGTTTAATCGGTCCGCTGGCTCAATCACAATAAAACGTCGGGCACCCATTTGTGGCGTTTTATAAACGTCTTGTTGCAAGACTCGTATTTGATCAATTTTTATAGCACTCGTTGGTGAATCCTGATTCAGATAGTAAATATCAGGATGACTGGCCTGAAGAAGCAAACGACAGGGCTTACAATTACTGCAAGGGGCGTTTTCTACCTGATGACAAACTAAAATAGCCATCAAACGATTTGCAAACTGCAATAGTCCTGCATGACGTGGGCCAATCAATAACAGCGCATGCGGAAGACGATCGTTATCAATAACTGCTTGCATCTTCAGCCATACCGATGCATGCGCAGCTTTAGGCTCAATATCCATGTGCTACCAAATACGTATCAACCGCATGACTAACCGCCTGTTGCACCTGTTCGCGGCTTTGATTAGCATCAATCATAAACACATTATCTAAATTTTTTATGTGCTGGTGATAGAATGCACGCACATCATGAAAGAAATCAAGAGACTCTTGCTCAATTCGATCTATTTTTCCCCGTGCAATAATACGCTTAAGCCCCTGTTCAGGCGTCACATCTAAAAAAATAATTAAGTCCGGTTTTAAATTTTCAATACAGAATGCTGATAAATGCTCAATCATCGTCAACGGTAATTTTCGCCCACCGCCTTGATAGGCCAAAGTCGATAGCTCAAAACGATCAGCTAAAACCCATGCGCCGCGAGCTAAAGCGGGTCGAATGATACGTTCTATTAACTGCACGCGAGCCGCATAAAATAACAATAGCTCTACTCTTGAATCAAGCGGCTCATCTGGTGTTATGTCTTTAATAAGGCTTCGAATCACCTCCCCCACGCGTGTACCGCCGGGTTCACGTGTTGATACTAACTCCGCAACACGAGGATTTAGTATCGATTTAATGACATCCAGCGCCGTTGATTTACCGGCTCCTTCAAGCCAGATC
>JAJZSG010000149.1 GCA_021849905.1 Pseudomonadota bacterium | reverse complement strand
CTACCATCCAGTTTCTGTTCGTTACCGCCTTAATTTGCCTTAAGCTTCCTTCAGATCCCACCTCACGATGGACACCCTTGCTCGCGGCTAGTGGACCAGTTTGAGTCAGCCCACAGCGGACTTTCACTGCCTAAATTTGCGCCGTGCCCGGCGCACCAACAAAATAATAAACCCGCACTAAAGCGGGTTTATTTGTATCTACAAGGGTTCTTATTCACCGGCTGGATGTTCAGCAGGAGCAGCATGTTCCGCGGGGGCTGCTTTTTCAACAGTAGGCTGAACAACGACGACTCCTGGTTTCTTTTCATGATTATCACAAGCAGCTATCAAACCAAACGCGATTCCAGCAACAACGACAAACAGAGCTAAACGTTTCATACTCTTCTCCCAATATAGTAAACATCGTCTAAATGATTACATCCCTTATCAGTCTAGCAAAAATTGACATGAAAGGAAGGTATTCCTTGATTTATCAACAACAGTTTCTTTATATTAAAATTAAACATTTCAGCGATTAAGAAACAATCAATGATAGAATCATAACAAATACTCTGACCCTCATTACCATGACAACACCACACACCCCCATGATGCAACAATACTTCCGCATTAAATCTGACTATTCGAATATGCTTCTACTCTACAGAATGGGTGATTTTTATGAATTGTTTTTTGACGATGCAAAGCGTGCCGCACAATTACTCGATTTAACCTTAACCCATCGCGGTCAATCCGCAGGCACCCCTATTCCTATGGCCGGCGTTCCTTATCATGCTATTGAAAACTATCTGGCACGCCTGGTAAAAAAAGGTGAGTCGGTCGCCATTTGTGAACAAATAGGCGATCCGACAACGAGTAAAGGTCCTGTTGAACGGCAGGTCACACGCATTATCACCCCAGGCACGCTAACGGATGATGCTTTACTTGAAGCCAGGCAAGACAATATTTTATTGGCGGTTTTTCAAAAACAACAGCAATTTGGACTAGCCTGGGTTGATTTAAGCGGCGGGCGATTTTATTTACTCGAAGTCATGGGCGAAGAACAACTGCTTGCGGAAATAACTCGGTTACAACCCGCGGAACTTCTCTTACAAGACTCAAACCTGCAAGCAAGTCTCGCGCACCTCACAACAACGACTATTCGTCCAAAGTGGGACTTCGACTTAAAGCGTGCTGGTGAGTTGCTTCGTGAGCAATTTAAAGTCTCTGATTTAAGTGCTTTTGGCGAACACGACTACCCTAACGCCTTTCCAGCAGCGGGATGCTTATTGGCCTATCTTAACATGACCCAACGTCAAGCCTTGCCTCATCTGACGGCTATCACCCTGGAGCAGTCAAACGACTATCTACAATTGGATGCAGCCACCCAACGTCATTTGGAATTATTTACCAACAATCAAGGCGGACGAGACAACAGTTTGTTGGCTAGCATTGATAAAACTGCATCAGCCATGGGCAGCCGACTGTTAAAACGATGGTTGGGGCGTCCGCATCGCAATCGCGCAATTCTGAAATGCCGTCAAGAGACAATAGCCGAATTCATTCAAACAGAACAGCACAACATTCTGCATCCCTTACTAAGACAAATTTGTGATGTTGCACGTATTGTGTCACGTATCGCATTAAAATCGGCTCGTCCACGTGATTTGTTACAACTTCGCCAAACCTTGGGCTTGCTTCCCGAATTACAAAACATTGTCAAAACCAATCAATCCTCGTTAACCGTAGAATTGGCTCGGCAATTAACGCCCTTACCCCTTTTACATGCTTTGCTGCAAAAGGCCTTGGTAGACAATCCGCCTATATTGATTCGCGATGGTGGCGTATTTGCCAAAGGCTTTGACGACGAGCTGGATGAATTACGTGAGCTCAATGAAAATGCTACGGATAAATTACTTGCACTTGAAGCGGCTGAAAAAGTACGGTCTGGTTTATCAACTTTAAAATTTGGCTATAATCGCGTTCAAGGCTATTTTATCGAATTATCTCGCGCACAAGCGGATAAAGCGCCTCTTAATTATCAACGCAAACAAACGCTTAAACAGGTTGAACGTTATATTACACCTGAATTAAAAACCTTTGAAGACAGCGTACTATCAGCTCAAAGCAAAGCGCTGGCACGAGAAAAATGGCTTTATGACCATTTGCTCGATGAACTCAATCAATCAATTGGCGATTTAACACAAATCGCGCAAGCGCTGGCAGAGCTTGATGTGTTGAGTAACTTGGCAGAACGTGCTAATTCTCTTGAGTGGCATTGCCCACAATTAATTGAAAAACCCGGAATTTATATCAAGGCAGGTAGGCATCCGGTAATTGAGCAGATTTTACAGGAAAAATTTATTGCCAATGACATGGATTTGCAACCTAATCAGCATGTATTGTTAATTACAGGCCCCAACATGGGCGGTAAATCAACTTATATGCGTCAAAATGCATTGATTATATTATTAGCTCATATTGGTAGCTTTGTGCCAGCAAAATTAGCTCGTTTAGGCCCCATTGATAAAATTTTTACTCGAATTGGTGCCAGTGACGACCTCGCATCGGGTCGGTCAACGTTTATGGTTGAAATGACCGAAACGGCGCATATTTTGCGTCAAGCCACGCATCAAAGTGTGGTTTTAATTGATGAAATAGGCCGCGGGACCAGCACGCATGATGGCATGGCGCTAGCCTATGCTTGTTGCGCTTATCTTGCCAATACAATTAGAGCATATACCTTATTTTCTACCCATTATTTTGAATTAACAACGCTGCCTGAAGAATTCTCTTGTGTGCGCAACGTTCATTTAACGGCACAACTTAACAATAAACAAATTGCGTTCCTTTATCATGTTGAGCCTGGAGCCGCTAACCGAAGTTACGGATTGGATGTTGCAGCCCTTGCCGGAATTCCTGAGGATGTATTGGTTATAGCAAACCAGCGATTAGACATGGCCTGCACATGATTATAGTCCTGGGCAAATGACTTGACGTTTTTTTATGCGGTTCTGTTTGAGTTCAGCGAGTTTAGCGCATAAAAAACGTCAAGTCATTTGCCCGGGACTATAGGTTAATCACCAATCGCCTGTCCTTCTCGTCTTGGATCAGCAGCCCCATACCAGCCGACCCTAGGGGTTCGTTTAATATTTACGGCTCCACTGGTCATTGTCTGCGACAAAACCGGCTCACCGCGGGCACTTAATCGTTGAATGTAAAACATTAAATCGCTATCTGATTCAATAGTAGGTGTATCGTTAACGGAACATAAATTACCTGCAGCCGAGCTTTGTTGAGGTGTGCGATTAAAATCCAGCATATGAATCAGGTTTTTTGCAACATAACAAATAATCTGACTTCCACCAGGGCTTCCTGAAATAGCGACTAGCTCACCCTCTTGATTAAATACCATCGTGGATGCAATGGATGAACGCGGGCGTTTAA
>JAJZSG010000148.1 GCA_021849905.1 Pseudomonadota bacterium | reverse complement strand
TTACCATCGTCGTATTAAAAATAATTTAGTTTTATCCGGGTCAAATCGATGAAAAATGCATTAATTACAGGGATTTCAGGGCAAGATGGGCTTTTTCTGGCAAAACTATTAATCGAAAAAGACTATCGTGTTTTTGGTTTCTCACGACACGAGCCGGCTAGCCTAGCGGGTCAGGTAGAGGTGATCATTGGGGATATAACCCATGAAGCCGATATTCTGAATGCGGTTGAACGTGTCGTACCAGATGAGATTTATAATCTTGCATCCCAATCACGGCCAGGGGAATCATGGATAGAACCTGCTAGAACCCTTAATATCAATGGACTAGGAGCGCTTAATCTGTTTGAAGCGGTACGACAAATTTGCCCTGAGTCACGTGTTTGTCATGCGTCATCGTCTGAGTTATTCGGTCAGGTCAACTCGGCACCACAAAATGAACATACTCCCTTTAATCCCATTAGTCCTTACGGTACATCTAAGTTGTATGCACATCACATGGCGCAAATCTATCGCGAATTTCATCATTTATTTATTTCAAACGCTATTTTATTTAACCATGAAAGTGAAGGGCGACCCCTGTCGTTTGTTACTCAAAAAATTGTTTACGGGGCGGCTTGCACCGCATTGGGTATTTTAAATTCCCCTGATAATAATGAAAAAGGGCGGCCAATTGTATTTGAGGGTAAACTTGCTTTAGGCAATTTGGATATTTCACGTGATTGGGGTTATGCCCCAGACTATGTGCGTGCAATGTGGCTTATGTTGCAATTTGATACTGCTGAAGACTTTGTGATTGGAACAGGGCGTATACATACATTGAGATACTTATGTGATGTCGCTTATGGATATATTGGTGCGTCCTTTCAAGACCATATTATTAGTGATGATGCCTTTTTTCGCCCCACAGAGCCTGGAGAAATAAGAGCAGATTATGCCAAAGCTCATCGTGAGTTAGGTTGGACGCCATCGGTTAGCTTTGAAAGCATGATTCAGAAAATGGTTGATTCACAAATTGAACGCTTATCAACATTTAATTATCAGTCAGGCTCAGGTTAGCGTTCACTAGGAATGCAGGGGCCTTCTACACGGCCACCATTGACTGTCAGGCTCATGTTAACGTTGGCGCGTTGATATCTTCGGATAATATCATATTGAACAGGGTTAACATAAACATCTGTTCCATGACAGTCAACACGAGAATGGGCTGATGGCTTGGCTTTAGTGTGAATAGTTATTTCGCAATCCCAGTGAAATGGAGTCAAATCGCAATCAGCATAAGCAAGATTTGTTGCAAGGGTTAATGCAAAAATTGATAGCTGTATTGACTTAATCATCAAGCATCTCCGATGTGACATTGATTAACTTATCGGCGTTGATGAAGAATACTTAAGGAGAAAAAACTGATCACCAGTTAGCTTATTTCCCTATAAGTGTTGACATTAACAAGACAGTAATCACAAGAATTCCCGACCGAATTAAGAAAACATGAGATTTATAAATACTTTTTGATACGGTAAAAAAATAGCCTACAGGATGTTTGTAAATAATTCGTTTCAAAAGAATTTTTATGACAGGGACAGGAATTCCACTGGTCGGTGCCTCATGGATAGTTAAATCTGGATTTGAGTTCGCCTCAATGATAAAGCCACGTGAATTTTGAACCGGACGATTAATATCTTCACATATCACATCAAAGCCCACTAGATTGAGATTTAATACTTTTGCGGCCTTACAAAATAATTTTGCATTTTCATGACAAATGGACTGTCCGAGCGAATCTAATGATTCGCCATGTCGTGAGCTGCTCGCGTAGCATAAAATAATTTTTTCGCCTGGATTAGGAATATAATCAACCGTTATTCCTAGTCCATTTAATTTTGCGTGATGCTCTTGCCCAAGTTTTATAAGATCAACCGTGTAAGTCCCTATAAATTGTTGTCGACGTTGATTTTCAATCGACACTAATTCAGAGATTGAATTTAATCCGTTTCCTACTACCGCTGCAGGATTTCGGCGAGCAACCGCTATGACTTTGTTATAAAATACAGTAACACGATATACTGTAAGATTTGCTTGATATTGTTCAATGGTAATGAATCGATGTTTATGGATTTTTGTATTTAAGTAAGCCAATAAGTCTTGTTGATTGGTTATATTACATAGTACATCAATCCCATGAAGGGAGTTGACTGTAGGTTTTGCAACCAGCGGATACTGTAATGGAGGGAGCTGCCATTTACCATTAATGTAATCATTTTTTGAAACGGTATGGCTAAGTGGCACTGGAAAGCCTGCTTCTCTAAGGATAGCGTTGATACAGTATTTATTGTACGCAATACTTGCAGACGTATCGTCATTAAATGGAGTCGATCCTTGTCTAAACAAATATCGATTTTTGCAGATTTTAACCTCAATTCCTGCAAAATTTGTATTATATTGACAGGGCAGTCTTAATTTATTAGCCGCAGCTAAATACATTTGAGCAGTTAAGGGAATCAGCTTGTCTACATGACTTTTCTCAGGGTTTTGGAGTCGATTTCCTACATCCTCAACACTACTGACGAGATTGATTAAATAATCATTAAAGTGGATATGTGAAAAATCTAATATACCTCTTTCTTGTGCACCATAATATTTAAATATTTCTAAAGATTTATGTTTGGTTGACCAAATCGCTGAAAATAATCGAGTGCATTTTTTAGCTTTAGCTAATGCTATTAAATCTTGCGTTAATAGTTTAAATAAACCGTTACCTTGCAAATGACGTTGTATGGCTCGGTAATGAACGATTAAATCAAATGCAGTGGTTTCTTCTACATAAAGACGATATAAATTTTCTGCAAAATAACTATTATCAGGTGTTTTTTCGTAATGGTTAGGCATATTAGCAAACAGTTCTTTTGTTTCTGTTTGTGTCAAAGCTAAATAAAATCCTGCAACATTATTTTGTTGGTCTAACATAACTCTCAAAAATTTTTGAGCGGGTATAACAGTGACTAATTTTTGAAACTCAATGACATCTAATCCAAGTTGATTGTTCTGTGACGCAATATCAAAATATCCTGTGGTTAAAAGTAATTTTGTCACTTGATGGATATGCGCATTACTTAGTTCACTACCATTAACCATCTTAACAAACACAGTTTTCATCTCCTTAAACCTTTTAACTGCTCGTTGCGCAACAAGTAACAGCGATATTTATCACGACCTAGGTCATCGTCAAGAATCGAAACTACCTTCCAAGCAGTTGAACTTTTTTATAAAAAAATGATGATTCTTAATCAACAATTATTCTAGGGCGTGTTGACAATTGCTAGAGCTATCGTCAAATGTTGTGTATGGGAAAAATTATTCATTAAGCAGCGTCCTGTTTTAATTGCCCATTAATTAACGAATCATTTTCTTTTTTAACCAATTCCCTATCTTTAAATGGAATG
>JAJZSG010000025.1 GCA_021849905.1 Pseudomonadota bacterium | reverse complement strand
TTCCGATCTTGACTTACGTCGTGAAAAATTAACGCTATTGGTGAGCTATTTTCGTGAGCGAATCAATCAATCGAGTTTGACATGGGGCGACTCTGTGTCGCCCATACAACAGCTGCAGTTGGGTTGTCCGCATCAAGCCCTTTCTTTTTCGATGAAATTAAAAGAGCAGGGGATTCTATGCATGCCCATTCGTCAACCGACAGTGGCTAAAGCGCACACGGGCTTGCGAGTTATTCTAAACCACAATCATCAGCCGGAGGACATTGACCGATTGTTTCAATGTTTGCATGCATTATGAGCCTTCATGTGATTGTTGAAGGCGAAGGGAAGCCTTTGGTATTATTTCATGGCTGGGGATTTGATAGTCATATATGGACGCCACTTTGTCCTATTTTAAATCAAAGATATCGGTTGTATCGGGTTGATTTACCCGGCTTTGGATTGAGTGCACAAATGCCTTGGGATCATTTTAAGTCCACGCTTTTAAAGCAATTGCCAGACGAGTTTGCTATTGCAGGTTGGTCTATGGGTGGGTTGATGGCAACGCGGTTAGCTCTTGAAGCCCCCAGTCGTGTGACGCATGTGATGAATATTGCATCATCGCCTCGATTTATTCAGGATGAAAACTGGCCAGGAATTACCCCTGTCGTGTTTTCACAATTTTATAATGATTTAGTCGAAAATCCGTTAGATACATTAACACGTTTTGTGTCGATGCAGCGTGTTCATGAGGTCAGTCTGAAAACCACGCCAAATCTTGATAGTCTTCGAGCCGGTCTTGATGTGTTGTTGAATTGGGATTTTCGTGAGCACCTCTATCGACTTGGAAAACCCGTTTGTTATCTTTTTGGTCAGCTTGACATGATTACACCACGTAAAATCATGACCACTATGGAGTGTATTTATCCGCAGTTTGAGTACAGAATTTTTACAAAAGCGGCTCATATGCCTTTTTTGTCGCATATGCATTTGTTTATTGAACTGTTAGATGAGTTTTTAATATGAAACGTTATTTTATCGTAGGCACAGATACGGATTGTGGAAAAACCTATGTCACCAGCCGGTTAGTCAATCATTTACGCCAAAAAGGTTATTGTGCATTGGCTATTAAACCGGTTGCCAGCGGTTGTTTTGAGCGAGACGGGACACTCATTAGTGAGGATGCCGAACAATTAGCACGTGCAAATGGCTCTCCTGGTATCGATATTTCTCCCTGGCGATTTAAACCGCCAGTTTCCCCGCATATTGCAGCAGCAGAAGTTGGCGTGCGTTTATCTGCCAAAGGCATTATGGATTTTTGTGATGCGCATGTCTTTGCAAATTTTGATGTCTTGTTGATTGAGGGCGCAGGGGGCTTGATGGTGCCTCTCAATGAACATGAAACGTGGCTTGATTTTTTAAAAATAAGTGAGTTTCCTGTCATTCTGGTGGTAGGTATGCAGTTAGGGTGTATTAATCACGCGCTACTTACAGCTTATGCTTTAAATGCACACAACATTCCTTGCGTGGGGTGGATAGCCAATTGTCTTGATAATAACATGTTGGCCTTATCTGAAAATATTCAAACCTTGTCCGAGAAAATAGCCTTTCCTTTGTTAGAGACGATTGGTTATCAAGGGGATATAGGTGCAAATCGTATCGTGTTTGATATATAGGTGTGGCTTAATCATTACGGCTAGTGGTATAGACCCGGCCACTTTAAATATAGAATTTTTACACAGTTTTTTATTTCTTATGGGTAATTTATGGTGAATGTTTTTTAGGTAATCTAGACAGATTCTATTTTTTCATATTTATATGGAAAATTATACTTGGCAATATTGAGTCTATTTGCTATGTTGAAAAGGTGTGGCTTTGAAAATGTAAAGCTATGCTGTTTCTGTTGAAAGACGTGCCAATAGTATTTGGCAACATGATAATCAAAGTAAAATAAAACAAATGGATATTATTATGGAACCTGATCGATATCAACAGAATCACATAGGGTATATCATTAGCTTAGTTTCCTTACTTATTAGCATGACCCTTTTTGGTATCGCAGCTTATATTTTCCCGCATATTGCCTTTGGGTGGTTTTATAATGTTTCTATCTACATCATTACATGGATTAATTTAATTCATGTGGCTTATAACATTACTGAATATGCTGCGGGTTGGTATGTTATGTTAATTTTTATATTACTGGCTTTTATTTTTGCAGGTATTACTTACATTACCTCCGATCGTATAGAAAGTGAAATATATCAGATTGAACGCGAGCCTGTTGAGGAAAGAAAAAATGCACGAGAAACGAGAGAAACCGTGTTGCTTGTGCTGAAAACCTTGGTGATTATTGCTATTGTTTATGGAATAGTGACAATGCTTCACTGGGCCATTTCGACTAATCAGCAGGCTATCTAAACGATGTTTTGAGGGGGCATTATGTTTTTTTGGTTTACACAGTTAAAAATTAATCGGGTTATTAAAAAATTAAAAAGCTTCCAACAGTCGCGTTCCTTGAATCAACCCAGTGATGATGTGATCGCCAAAGAAAGAGCTTTGTATCATCAACTAGCTTCTAAATATAGCGCTTTGCATGGTAAAAAAAAATGTCCTTTTGCTCGTGAAATGATGTTGGCCTGTTATCGCGCATCATCGATGTTAGACGATTCCGCTGCGCAATTTGTGCTTGGAAAAAACTTGTTAGATGAGGCTAAATTTAGAGAAAGCATCCAACAAGGCGGTGTTTTTGCAAGTGAAAATAACCAACGACAGATGCTAGATTGTTATGCCGATGCTCATGCTTATTTATTGGCCGCGGAAAAACTAAATCATATACAAGCCAGGCGGTTGCATGGCTTGTGCTATATCAATGGATGGGGTGTTCCTGTGGACAAAAACAAAGGATTTGAATTGATCGTTGAAAGTATAAATCAAGAGAATAGTTGGGCTAAAGTTCCACAGATTTTCAAAGAAATCGGTTTGAACAAGCCTGAGTTCTTTTCAGCGTTAGCGCAACAACGTGGTAAAACCACAAATTAAACAGTTGTTTTGAGTTTATAACGCTATAGCGTTTAATGCGATGTAAACGTTGATAATGGCTCGTCCATAAAATAAGACAATAAGACCCGAAACACAAAGAAAAGGCCCAAAAGGAATGGGGGTTCTGTATGTTTGCTTTGAGTTTTTCAGATAAATTATCCCTATTATTGCGCCACTGATTGAAGACAACATTAGAATAATAGGCAATTGCATCCAACCAAACCAGGCACCCAATGCGGCAAATAATTTAAAATCCCCATTTCCCATGCCAATTTTTCCAGTGCATAGGTAGAATAATTTTATAATTATCCACAGACTTAAATATGCGCCCGCTGCACTGAATACAGCATCGGGTAGACTTGTAAATAATGACTTTGTGTTAACAAGTAAGCCAAGCCACAATAGACTTAAGCTCAAACTATCTGGTAGCAGTTGGTGTTCTAAGTCAATAAAACACAGACAAATAATCAACCACACAAAAAGCAATGCAAATAAAAGGGTAATTGTAAAGCCGAAATGCCAGGCAGCAAGAACTCCCCCCATCATCGATAATATTTCGACGATGGGATATCGCAAAGAAATGGTTGACTTGCAATGATGACATCGGCCACGAAGCAAAATATAACTGATGAGAGGAATATTCTGCCATGCGTGAATTAAATGATTACACCCAGGGCAAAATGAACGTGGAAAAAATAGATTTATTTTTTTTTCATCGACCTGAATCTGTTGTAGTAGGTTGCGGCACTCGATTCGCCATTCAGTTTGTAACATTAATGGCAAGCGGTGAATAACAACATTTAAAAAGCTGCCAACCGTTAATGACAATAGACCAATTAAGACGAGCAAGACAGGAGAGTGTGTTAAAAAAAATTCATCATTCATACCACGGTTCCAAGTTGTAAGATGGGCAAATAGATAGCGATGATTAATCCCCCAATAAACAAACCCAATACTGACATGATTAGCGGTTCAAATAAACCGTTGAATCTCTTAATGGCATGATTGATTTCATCATCGTATACATCAGCTATTCGATTAAGCATGTCATCTAATGTACCTGATTCTTCACCTATGGCTATCATCTGCGAAACCAGGCAAGGAAATAATTTCGTGTCGATTATCGCATTGTGTAACGATTGACCCTTTGAAACTGCTAATTTTATGGATTGTGTTGCTTGTGCATAAACAAGATTTCCTGTAACACCGATTATTGTGTTTAATCCGTCAGTTAATGGTAAGCCTGCAGACAAGGTGATGGATAAGGTTCTTAAAAAACGCGAGATCACGCTTTTTTTTATTATGTCGCCTATTCCTAGTGTGTTTAAAATAATACCGTGTAGTGCATACTTGAATTTGAACTTTTTTATATATAAATGGATAAGCAAATAATAAAAAATACCCAAACAAGACAAGATTACGGCCCACCATTGAATTAAAAAATGAGAGGAATCAATGATAAATTGTGTTGGTGCAGGAAGTGTTGCATCAAAATTAGAAAATAACGATTCAAACTGAGGAATAACAATAATTAATAATCCACTCGTTACAACCATGGCGATGAATAACACGATGGTTGGGTAGGTCAATGCGTCTTTAATTTTTTGTTTTAACATACCAACTTTCTCATTGTGGATAGCTAGTTTATCCAGCATCACATCCAATGTTCCAGATTGTTCACCTGCATCAATCATACTGCAATTCAACGCATTGAAATAAGACGGGTGTTTTCTTAAGCACTCAGCAACCATTAAACCAGTTTCAATCTGTTGTTTTATGGTCTTGATTAGTGCTTTCATTTCTTGTTTATTTTGTCCAGACTCAATAATCTCAAGTGACTGCGTTAAAGGGATGCCTGCTTTGATAAGTGTCGCCATCTGCCGTGTAAATTGGGTGATATCGATTGGTTTGATAGCCTTATCAAAAAGACGCCATTGTTTTTTAGTAATTTTTCGAGTCACAATACCTTGTTTGCGAAGCTCAGATTTAGCGAGCTCAATCGTTGGGGCATGGATGAACCCTTGTCTTTTTTCTCCAGATTGAACTATACCTTTCCATTTGAATGCGTAAGATACCGCTTGATTGTCGATTGTCATGATTTAATTAAACCGGGTTGATTGGCAAAGACATGATTTCTTCAATGCTTGTCATGCCTTGTTGAACTTTTTCGATTCCGGATTGAAATAAACTAATCAAGCCTTCTCTTTGCGCTTCCTGAAATACATCAGATGGTTTCTTTTTGGAGATCATCATTTGCAATATATTTTTTGATATTGGCATGACTTCAAAAATAGCCACTCGTCCACGATAGCCATCATGGCATTGTGTACAACCATGTGCTTTGTAAGACTCATTAAGGTTTAATTCTTGGTTGGATAAACCGTGTTTTACTAAGAAATCTTGTGTTAAATCATTGCGGATGAGCTTACATTTTTCGCACAAACGCCTAATCAATCGTTGTGCAATAATCATAGTGACGGCTGTTGCGATATTAAATGATGAAAGACCTATATTTTCTAAGCGTAATAGTGTTTCAGTTGTATTTTTAGTATGAAGCGTTGATAAAACAATATGACCAGTTTGTGCAGCTTTGATAGCAATATCTGCGGTTTCGAGGTCTCTGATTTCGCCTATCATGATGACATCTGGATCTTGTCTTAAAAGCGTTCGTAGTGCTGTTGTAAATGTAAGCCCACATTTTGCATTTATTGGTACTTGATTAATCCCATGGATTTTGACTTCAACTGGATCTTCCACAGTACATATATTTTTTTTATTTGTATTCAAATAATCTAATGCTGAATACAGTGTCATCGTTTTACCACTTCCCGTTGGGCCTGTGATTAAGATCATGCCTTGAGAGCAGTTTATGGCATTGTAAAACAAGGTTTTTTGTTTTACGTTAAAACCAAGTGTATCCAGGTTTATTTTTTCTGATTTTTTATTGAGTACACGCACGACTATTTTTTCACCTGTTGCAGTAGGGCATGTGCTGACGCGAAAATCCACCTTTTGCTTGTTTGTACATTCTATTTCAAAACGCCCGTCTTGCGGAGTCCGTTTTTCGGAAATATCAAGGTTTGCCATGATTTTGATTCTGGCAGCAATTCGTGTTGATAAATGATGGGGTGGTGTTGCAATGACATGGAGTAAACCATCTTGTCTATATCGTATTCTGTAGTCGTGTTCATAAGGTTCAAAATGTATATCTGACGCATCGATTTCAATTGCGTTTATTAACAGTTGATTTACAAATTTAACGACAGGTTCTTCATCTTCAGAGGGTTTGCCCATTATATGTTTGTTACTGTTTAATAACTCAACTAGATCAAAGGATGTTTTATTATCATTTTTTGATAAAATTTGATTGATGAATCGGTTTAATTTTTGAGTTTCAACGACGACCGGGTTGATTCTTAATCCGGTATGAAATTGTATTTCTTTGAATGCATGATATTGACTGGGATCATCTGTAGCAACGCTTAATTGATTATTTTGACTAGACAAGGGCACCATGCGGTAATGTTGAATAAGTCCTTTGTCCAGTATATCAGTTAAGGCACATGACACATCGATATTATCAAGATTTAGAAAGGATACATTGAAATGTGCGGCAATCTTTGATGCCATGGTTTGTGAGTCTAAAATATTATTTTTTACTAGATATGACAACAGATGCTCTTTATTTTCCATTGCACTTTTTTGATATAGAAAGGCGTTATGACTATCCAATAAATCATTTTGCACTAATATTTGAGCGAGTGCTTGTAAATTAACTTCCATTTTTATTCCATTGCGAGCGTATTTCTTACCATTTTCAGTATAAATAAAAAGTCGATTCAATGCACGATACTTCTTGCGATAAATATGTGTATGATAGTACGAGTCGATATTTTTGAGATTAAGACATTGATTTTTAATGAGCAGAAAAATAAATATCGTGCGCTTGATGACTGGTTTCAAACACCTCAAGGTATGCGTGTGGCGCGTGCTTTTGCAACGGAAATAGATAACGTCGCAGATTTATGGACAGGAAAGCGATTGCTACAATTGGGAAGTTGCGGTGATAATTTATGGCTGGCACGAATGAGGTATCACTCTAAGTGGTTGATTACACCAGATATTAAATCGGTCAGAACGTCGTGTTGTGCATCATTGAGTGCTTTACCGATTGAAAGAAGTAGTATTGATTGTGTTATTGCACCGATGACGCTTGAAGCGTTTGGATATGATAAAAATCCAATTGATGAAATTGACAGAATATTAAAGCCCATGGGCTATGTTGTTTTTTTGGGAGTTAATCCCTTTAGCTTTTGGGGAGCTGCATTACGTTTTGGTGGCTTGCGTTGTTTTGGTGAGTCTAAAGGGGCATTAATCTCTTCTTTTTCATTGGCACAAATGATGATGCAACGTGGGTACACTCAATGTGCGTTAACGTCGTTTTATTATATTCCTCCCGTATCAAACAAAGCACTGATTCGGAATCTAGAGTTTTTGAATGAAGTGGGTAAAATGATTTGGCCTTTTCCTGCTGGGCTTTATTGTTATATTGGACAGAAATATCAAGCTATTAGCCCCTCTATTGCACGAAGTTGTATAGACAATACACGATTAGCATTTAATCCTTGAGTGATTTTCATACCCCATTATTTTTGTTGTCTATAAAGAAAAAATGTACAAAAATAAACACTTTTAATTTGAAAGAGTATATAATATTTGCTTTATTTTCCTTATGCAATACTTCCAAATTAGGATACCAAATGACGATTCCCAGTAAAATCCAAGACGTTTATAAAAAATCTTTTCGATTATTTACTACAGAGCAGGTCGAAGCCGCACTGGATAGAATGGCTCAGGATATTCATCAAAAATTACATGATAAAAATCCTGTTCTTTTATGCGTCATGATTGGTGGCCTTGTGCCTATGGGTAATTTGTTACCTCGTTTGGACTTTCCGTTAGAAGTCGATTACGTTCATGCAACTCGTTATCGCGGGGAGATAACTGCAGGTGAGTTACACTGGAAAGTAAGACCTTGCACCGACCTGAAGGGGCGTACTGTTTTAGTGGTTGATGATATTCTAGACGGAGGCATCACGTTAGCCGCAATTATCGCTGAAGTTAAAAATCTAGGTGCTAAAGATGTGTTTAGCGCCGTATTAGTCGATAAATATCAGAAACGAGTCGAGAATGGCTTGAGTCATGCTGATTTTGTTGGTTTAGAAATTGAAGATCATTATATTTTTGGTTATGGAATGGATTATAACGAATATTTAAGAAATGCGCCGGGTATATTCGTTGTAGCTCCCGAACATGAGTAACCTTAAAATATAATTCTAACCGCACTTAACCCGTTTTCGTTTGAGGGAATTGATTGAGCGCAGTTTCTATTTGTTTGTAGAGTTCAGGTAACCAGCGGGGTTGAGCGAAGTTATTTGTTGCCGGTTTGTTACGACGAAGATCATTGGGCGCTATGATCATTTGTATGTGGTTTAAACCTACCCGATGGGCAAGTAAAAAGAGTTGATCAATGCCCTTGTCTCCCACGGCAAGGCATCCTACGGATAGCGACTTTCCATGAAGATAAATATTTCCCCCCAGATTACGTCGACCATCTTTGCTTGCTTGCAGACGGTCAAAATGATTAGGGTAATTAATCATCATCGATAAATGCATCGAACTAAATGGATTAAAGGTTGTTAAACGGTAAATACCCTCAGGAATCTGGCCATCACGTTCTTTTAATTTAGGGCCTAAGCGACCGCTAAAAGCGGTTAATGGGTATGTGTGAATGTAGTGCCAAGATTTTTTGTCGTTTCTTGCCCATAGCTGTATATGTTGTTCTTTTTTAAAAGCCAGAAGTGCAACTTCCTTTGGCGGGTAGGCAACGCCAGCTTTTGAAAATACTGAAATAAGTTGAGGCTCCATTTTTAAGCCATAGCGATTTATTGCATTATCAACGGCTTTGTTCCAATCCAGCTTAGGTGCCATGGCATAAGCCGATAGGCAATGGATTAGTAAAATGAAAGTGATTAATTTACGCATAATATTTGATATTTTATTTCGCGTTATTTTAACAAAAATAACGCACAATGGCAATTTAATATCATACATGGTTTTTGAACCGTAGATAGTGAATGCATGTATTCATTTTTTCAACCATCTGAAGCACTCCGTTTGCTGCATCGTTTAACAATAGATTAAGTCCTTTTGAAATAAAAAAAAAGAATTATTTTTTATTCAAAAGCGAGTCGATATGGCTTTAAAAAATGGTCAAACCCTGTTTTAAATCGCTTTAAGTCAGCTCTATTTTTTTAACTCGACTTTTATGTGAAATTGACAGCATAATAAAGCTTGGATCTTTTTAACATGGTTTTTAACAGGAGTTTATAACCATGCCGTATCCAGCTTCACGTATTGCATTTATTACGTTGTGCCTATTTAACATCTCGTCTATTGCTCAGGAGGAGGGTATGCGAGGGTTGAAGAACTGCGAGATTATTTTTGCTAAAGCAAAATTAAGTTTATCCGTTTATAGCACCATTGGTCTTAATGATTGCCCGGATTCACTTTGGAAAAATATTACACCAGCTAAAATAAAGCGTGAAACAGGATCTTTTTTTGCTTATCTTAATGGGTCTCGTTATTGGGTTGTTGATGGCTATGAAAATCATGCTTTAGTTGAGTCTTATCCTAAATTAATGGCAGGATTACCGATGCGCGAAGCAGGAATTGTACCGTTGACTTTACTAGACATTATTAATGGCGCGGCACCCTACAGACAACATCAAGTGATGCTTGAAACAACATGGCTATATAAAGCGGGTCGTTCGGTTTATGAGCTGATTGATCCTCAAGGACAAACATTTGTCATGTTGTCGTATAGTGTTGAGCGACGTCCGTTAAAAGAATCTCATTTAGTTGGGTTGGGCTCACAATTAAGTTTGCCAAAAGGTTGGCAATTTAAGACATTAATTTTAAATGAAAACCTTTATCTTCCTGCAGTGAATAACTCAGCGGTTTTTATTCAGGATAATTTATTGAATACTTATCAGCGGATTAGCTAATGATTGAATTACTCCTCCTCTATCAAAAGCAAATTTGGATTTATTTCACGAGGTAATGATTTTATTCGGTTATTTTGAGGCAAGCTAATACGCCGAAATTTGAAATCGTTCAGTGCAGGCAAAAGGTTTGCAAATAGTTTTTGTTTTTCAGTTGACTTTTTGTTTTTAATATAGACAAGATTTCCAAACCAGATGGGTTGAGGATGGTTTTCCAGATGGTAGTTAGAACGCCATAATCTTAAAATATAAGATGTTTTACCAGACTTTAATGCGTAGGTCATAATCAGCGAAGGCTTTCTGTTTAGATAAAGTTGTGCCATTAATGGAAGTTCTTGAGCTGAATTTTGTCCGCTTGCTCTCATCAGTAACGAATAAAAAAATGAATTCGTTTGTTGTTTCCATCCGTGATTCACCATAGATTGTTTTATTGAGCTCAATGAGCCTAAATACTGAACGTTAAATAAGCCCGTTGGATTACCTATACGATTTTTTGTATATAAGGGGAGAAATGGTTTTTTTTGTTCCCACCAAGCGTTATGGGTTAGTACGTATTGCTTTAGATAAGATGAATGTTCACGAGCGATTTTTTTATAGTTGAATAGACCGACGATGCCGCTACTCATTAATAACATAGCGCATGACAACGCGACAAGTACTTGTGCTCGTAATCGTTCAGATGCGGCATAGTGTTGCTTGCGCCGAAAATATATCCAATGCGCAATACATAGTGTTAACCCAATGAAATAAGCAGCGAGAACACTTGAAAGCCAATTATCACCTAAATACAGTAACGAAAGTCCCAGCATACACAGTAGAGTTGAAAGAGCAATTCTCATCGTTAGCATGGTGATCGCTTGAAAATAAGTATGGACAACGCTGACTAAAAAACAAAGTAGGCTGGTTGCTAGTGTTAGATTAATTGCAGGGAATTGCATAATCGATTGGTGGTATAGCAGGCCGTCAGGATTTGGTGTATTAACAAGGTGGCTTAATAGCCAGGTAACAGACCAGCCTGTTATGCAAAGGCTTACCCAATAACGCAGCATATGCCAGCTTTTGAAATATATCGTATAACAACTCACGGTCAATACCAGAACAGTTAAAGGTACCGGACTGATTATCTGGCTCATCAAGATAAAAAAGATATCAAAGGATTCTGTTCTCAGACTTTGCAAAAAAAGAAGACAGGGTTTATTGACGAGTTCAACATAGGTGCCTTGTACCACGAGTAGTGTTATCGCAATCGAGATGAACAAACAGATTAAAAATAGCAGCGTCAAGCTGATTGTTTGAAAATAATTTTTTTCATGACGGGGCGTCAAATTTTTTAATAGAGCAGCAATACGGGGATGCTTTCTTGACCAAGACCAAATCTTTAATAATTGGGTATGCAACAGGTTATTCGCATGCAAAAATAACCACTTCATCGCTTGTGTAAATAACCATGCTGTCACTAGCAATATTAGCGTGAATATAAAAAGCCTGGTCGCACTTTCTGACGATAATTCATTACTCGCTTCACCGATTAAAACACCTGGCATAACATACAAAATAGCCCAGCCGATTCCTGATATGATATTCGCTAATAGAAAATGCCAGCCATTCATACGAAGAATACCAGCAATAACCGGTATAATTGAGCGTAAAGGACCAAAAAATCGTCCAATAATTACACTTTTGCCACCGTGTTTCGCAAAATAATCCTGACCGTAATCCAGCCAATGTGGGTAACGTCTAAAAGGCCAAACTTCAGTGAGTCTCTCGCTAAATGTATAGCCTAACGCATAACTGGCAGCATCTCCCGCTACTGCACCGGATGCAGCCGCTAAAAGGGTTAAACCAATGTCCATCACACCAGAACCCGCTAGAATTCCAATAGCGGTCATCGTGACTGAACCGGGTACAATGCTGCCAATAATGGCAAGCGACTCTGCAAAAGACATTAAAAAAGCAATTAATAACGCCCAGTTTGGATGGATATAAAGCCAAAGTGTCAAGTGTTGTAAATAATCGTTAAATAAATGCATCGTGCGTCAGCATCCAAAGAAATTTAAAAAATCTTGACTGAATTGATTGCTGACCGGCTCGATTGTAATATCTGGAATGTAATCTTGCATCTGAGTCATTTGAAGTTCTGCATAACCACAGGGATTAATACCAGAAAAGGGGGCCATGTCCATTGCAACATTAAGGGCTATTCCGTGATAAGTGCGGCCGTTTTTAACTCGCAAGCCAATGGATGCTATTTTTTTTTCATTAATGTATACCCCCGGAGCACCACAACGTGTTTGTGCAACGATATCAAAATGCTTAAGCGTGTGAATAAGGATGTGTTCCAGTTGACAAACAAAGGGCCTTATTCCTATGTCTCGTCTGGTTATATCCATTAATGTATAGGCAATCAATTGGCCTGGCCCATGAAAAGTGACCTGTCCACCTCGGTCTGTTTTAACAACCGGGATGTTGCGTGGATTAAGGATATGTTCGGCTTTTCCAGCTTGGCCTTGAGTGTAAACAGCCGGATGCTCCAAAAGCCATAGCTCATCAGCTGTATCAGGACTCCGTTCGGAACAAAATACTTTCATTTGATTCCAAACGGACTCATAGGGTTGCGTACCCAGTGTTCGTATAAACATGTTCAAAGCACCATTTTGATATCCGGATGTTTTGTTAGTTCTAGATATAACGCATCAAGCGTAATTTGATCAAGAGCATAAACCGAAACGCTTAATGCCAGATAATTATTTTTCTGACTAGGCTGAATGCGAAAGGACGTATCTTTTGTATCAGGATAGGATCTGCGAACAATGATTTTGACATCATCCGCAAAAGTACTGCTGTTTTTTCCAATAATTTTGATGATGAATTCACAAGGAAATTGCATCAAGCTGGTATTATCTGTCATTAGCTAAACCAGCGTTTAAATAGGAGTTTCACGGTGTCTTTTCCGCGAGTAAAGAATCCACCTGTTTCCGCATTTTGCAAAGCATAAACGGGATAGTTACCGATGATACTACCGTCAAACTTAATGATTAGTTCACCCAGTTTATCTCCCTTTTTTAAAGGTGCTTCAACAAATTTTGGAATTTTTGTATTGATAGTTAAACGAGAATATTGACCAGCTGGAATAGTAATAAACTGATCTGCAACTAATCCTACTGGAATCGTATTGACTTGGCCTTTGTATAAGGGTACTTCGGCAATTTTACTGCCGGATTTATATAACGCATGTGTTTCGAAAAAACGAAAGCCGTAGTTAATTAATCGTTCGCTGTCATCCGCACGAGCGGTATCGGTAGGTGAATTCAATACAACAGCAAGTAAGCGCATGTTTTCACGTTTTGCTGAAGAAACCAGACAAAAGCCTGCTTCGTTGGTATGGCCAGTTTTCACGCCATCAACTTGATTGTCACGCCACAACAACCGATTGCGGTTAGGTTGACGAATACCGTTGAATGTAAACCATTTTTGTTTATACCAGTGATAATATTGTGGGAAATCATTGATTAATGCCCGACCCAAAATGGCTAGATCTTTAGCGGATGTGTAATGTTCTTTATCGGGCAGTCCCGTACTGTCAGTAAAATGGCTATTCGTCATGCCTAAATTTTTTGCTTGATTGTTCATGAGCTCGGTAAAGCCGCTTTCGCTACTGCCTAAGTGCTCGGCCATAGCAACGCAGGCATCATTGCCTGAGTCAACAATGATACCTTTTAAAAGGTCTTCCACGCTGACTTGCTGCCCTTCTTTGACGAACATTCTAGAACCACCAATTTTCCAGGCTTCCTGACTAATGCGCACGCTATCTGTTAAATGAATTTGTTCGTTACGTAATGCATTGGAGATCACGTAGAGCGTCATCATTTTGGTTAAGCTTGCAGGAGGTAAACGCTCTTCGCTATTTTTTTCAGCAATGATTTTTCCACTGTCCACATCAATTAAAATGTACGCCTTTGCATTAAGAGTAGGGGGGGCAGGTGTAATGAGTGGCGCACTATTTGGCATTGATGGTTGAATCAGATCGTTTGACGGCAGAGAACTGGCATGGATGAAACCATGACTAAACGTTGCTGTAATCAAAAGCAACATTCTTGATAGAAAATAGTGTGATTTGTTCATTTATTTTTCCAAAAATAAAAAATTAATATATGTTATCACAGGGTTAATCGACCAACCAAATGACAATAGCTTATTTTAACGATAAAATTACTAAAAAATAGTAGTCGATGGTGATTATGCGAGTAATGTGGTTGATAATGGTTGTTTTTTTGTCGGGTTGTCAGGCGATATTTGACGGCCAACATGATGATACGCGAGGGTTCACACCTATCAAGACAACACTCAAACATCAAACAGCGAACAAAGACGGACCACCGCCAGGTCCTTTACCGGTTAAATTTAAAAAAGTATTACCTTTGAATGCACCTTTGAGCCGTTATGGAAATCCAGGTGAATACAAAGTCAACGGACAAACCTATGAAGTACTGACCAATTCAACGGGCTATCGTGTTCGAGGTATCGCTTCGTGGTATGGAACCTTATTTCATCGAAAGCGAACCTCAAGTGGCGAATATTACGACATGTATGCATTAACCGCAGCGCATAAAACATTGCCTATTCCCTGTTACGTCAAAGTTAAGAATCTGGATAACGGTCGTGTGGCCATTGTAAAAGTTAACGATCGCGGTCCCTTTCATGACGGTCGTGTCATCGATTTGTCTTATGCGGCTGCGGCTAAACTGGGATTATTTCCTAAAGGGACGGCACATGTTGAAGTTGAAGCCTTAGCAGTAAAAGGTTCTGGCGCGTCGCATTCAGCTCTTTACTATATACAGGCTGGTGCGTTTGACTCAAAAAAATTGGCAGAGTCCTTGCAAACCAAGCTCGCTAAATTAACCCCGTCCCCTGTTTTTATAGAGCGCCATCAAAATCGCTTTATCGTGAGACTAGGGCCATTTGCTGATAGGAAAATGACGAATAGTATAAAAAATATTTTAAGTCGACATGGTGTTTCTGGCGCATTTTCATTGTTGCTTTAGATATTTTTTGGATCTTCCGGAATTCCCGTGGTTTTATAATCAATTCTGGGTCTACATCAGCTTGGTAGGTTGGGCCTCGGCCCAACAGTTGAACTAAACCTTTGCGTTTTAATCAACAATCACCCGTGTTCCCTTCATACCTGCGCCTGGTAAGTCAATAAAATCTTCATTAAGCCAACGTGCGTCCTCTATAAACATCCTGACGCACCCGTGACTGGCTTTATATCCGGGAACAGCATCACTGCCATGTAGCGCAAAGCCTCGCATGAAATGCATGCAATAGGGCATAAACGCGCCTCCTGTTGTTCCGTTAGCATGTCTTGGAAATACGGTAGAGATGCAGTTAATGTCTTGTTTTCGAATGATTCGAAATGAACCCGATGGCGTTAAGCATTTTCCATCGGCATTACCACATAAGCCCGTGCCGGGTGATATGGGCCCCCACCAGATCAACTCACCTTTTTCATCATAAGCCCCCCATGCCAATTGCTTTTGACTCACGAAAACGGTTTTCTCACCGTCTGGCTCGATATAGCGAGGAAAGGGGGATACGTCATAGATGCTTATTCGGTCGATATTTTTTGGGACGGCGATTATCATGCCGGGACGAAGATTGACATTCATTCGGTTGATACGTTTTACGATATCTCGCTCTTCGGGGCTTGGAAATAATTGTTCCCAATCCTCACCGGATTTAATTTTAATGCAGTTATAATCGGGTGTTTTACACAGCGCCTCACCAAAGCGATGTTGACTGTATGCTGTATGGGCGATGAAAAAGGCAAGAGTGCAGAGTATTGATGTGGCTAATCGCTTCACGTTTGAACCTGATTATTCATTTCTTTAATACTAATAGCGACGTTTTAAAAAAAAACTTAAGCGCTAAATACACACCCTGATACAATTTCGGGTTATACTGCTGGAATATCAATTACTGGCGTGAAACTCCGCTTGATTCGAATGGATTATTATTTATGAGTTGGCTAAAAAATTTATTGCCGTCGAAAATTCGAACGGATACATCACAGAAAAAAGGCGTGCCTGAAGGTTTATGGGTTAAATGTGAACGCTGTAATGAAGTTTTGTATCGCACTGAACTTGAAAAGAATCTTTCTGTTTGCATTAATTGCAATCATCATCATCGATTATCTGCTCGTGACCGGCTAGCCCAGTTTTTAGATGATTTAGGGCAAGATGAAATTGCAGCCGATCTTGAGCCGATTGATCGTTTGAAATTTCGTGATTCTAAAAAATATAAAGACCGGATCGTTCAAGCGCAAAAAGCAACAGGCGAAAAAGAAGCCTTGATCGTAATTAAAGGAACGTTAAACCAGCAGCCTGTTATTGCCAGCGCCTTTGAATTTAAGTTTATGGGTGGCTCTATGGGGGCTACTGTTGGTGAAAAATTTGTGCGTGCAGTGAACGTTGCCATATTGGAACGGCGCGCTTATATTTGTTTTACAGCAAGTGGCGGCGCCCGCATGCAGGAAGGGCTTTTTTCCTTGATGCAAATGGCTAAAACATCCGCAGCCCTTGCAAAGTTTGCAGAAACTGGATTGCCGTTTATCGTTGTTTTAACCGACCCAACCATGGGTGGTGTGTCTGCTAGTTTTGCCAGTTTAGGTGATGTGATTATCGCTGAACCGAATGCCTTAATCGGCTTTGCGGGCCCTCGGGTTATTGAACAAACGGTCCGTCAAAACTTACCTGAAGGTTTTCAACGCAGTGAGTTTTTGTTAGAGCATGGTCATATTGACATGATTGTGGAGAGAAAAGATTTACGCACAACGATCGCTGAATTAATTGCCAAATTAACTCATCGAGCCGCTTTGAGTTTGGATGATGACCCATATTAAATCATGATCGAGGCCTTATCGTTAGATCAATGGTTGACTTTGCTTGAGAATCGCCACGCGGATGAAGTCCAGCTTGGATTACAGCGTGTCAGAGCGGTAGCTAGCCGTTTGTCATTATGTGATTTAGGCTCTTGCGTTGTGATAACCGTTGCAGGAACCAATGGTAAAGGTTCGACCGTTGCTTCATTAGAAGCGATTTATGTTGCAGCAGGTTTTCGAGTTGGGAGTTATACATCCCCCCATTTGTTTCAGTTTAACGAACGAATTCGTGTTAATAAACAATGCATTTCTGATGAATCGTTGACGCACGCATTTGGTTTACTTGAGATGACACGCGGCGATATTCATCTGACGTACTTTGAGATGACAACCTTGGCGGCATTATATCACTTTAAGCAATCTAATCTGGATGTCGTTATTCTTGAAGTGGGTATGGGCGGGCGTTTAGATGCAACCAACATAATCGATGCTGATTTGGCCATTATCACGACCATAGATCTTGATCATCAGGCTTATTTAGGTAATACAGTTGAAGCTATTGGTTATGAAAAAGCGGGTATTTTGAGGCCTCATCAGCTTTTTATTTATGCTGATGAGAATCCGCCAATGAGCGTTCTTGAGCAGGCTGCTTTATTAAATACGCGTACTTACGTTTTGGGACGGGAGTATTTTTTTACAAAAACACCAGATAATATTTGTATTTTGCGCGAAAACAAACCCCTATTAACGCTGCCTAGGCCTGACATTAATCCAAAAGCGGTGGCTGCGGCCATAATGGCATCCGAACTTATTGTTGACAAATTGGCATTAAATAGTTCACAATACGCTCTTGCAATGCAAACTATATCACTTTTTGGTCGACAGCAGATAATGAGTGGGCCTGTGGCGCGCTTATTTGACGTTGCTCACAATCCTCAAGCGGTATCGTTACTTGCAAAACGGATAAGTGGGCATTTGTTGACGGGAAAAGTACATGCTGTCTTTTCAGCATTGAAAGACAAGGATCTTTGCGGTTTGATAAGACCCATGCTTTCGCTTGTGGATCATTGGTACCTTGGCGTGTTAAGCGGAAAACGAGCAGCAAGTCCGTTGGCGCTGTTTGAAGGATTTCCTGAAGATGATAAAACTAAGGTATCCTGTTTTGATAATCCAGTTTTGGCTTATGAAGCAGCAATGACCCAGGCAAAGCTGGGAGATATTATTGTAGTTTATGGTTCCTTTTTAACAGTGAGTGCAATTATGCTCGCTGAGCAGATGGATCGGGAGGATTTTAAATGAAATTTTTGATGGATGAGCGTTTAAAGCACCAGCTGACGGGTTTAATCGTTATTGTTTCAGCTGCTGTTATATTTATACCAGCCATGATGAAACACTCAAATCGTCATTTTGAGGATAGCATGGGTATCTCGTTTAAGCTGCCTAGTAAGCCTGTTCCGCCTAAAGTCAGTATACCGAATCAGAATACGATGTTTCAGTCTGTTAAAGCATCGTCTGTTGATATGCCGATAGCAATTGCCGAGCCTCCACATCCATCAACTATCGCTAAAGCCATTTCGTTGAGTCAGCCACCGGTATCTGAAATTGCCAAAATTAAGCCAGCTATACCCCAATCTCCGCCTAAAGTTGCTTTGGTAGCTATTAATAAAAATACCGTTTCATCTGTAGTAAGCAAAATAAATTACGGCATTCAGTTGGCTTCATTCTCTCAGCAACGTAACGCCGAGTATCTGGTTGAACGGTTACGAAAACAAGGTTTTGTTGCTAGTTATAAAACGTTGAATGGTAAACAAGGACTACTGTACCGGGTTATTGCAGGTCATCTTGATAAGAAAAATGACGCGCTGAATTTACAGAAGAAATTGGCAACGAATAT
>JAJZSG010000024.1 GCA_021849905.1 Pseudomonadota bacterium | reverse complement strand
TTGTGTTTTTTTTAAAAATTCCGCTTGCTTACGCGCGCGGCTCGGGTTAGTCCGAGCTCCCTGACAGGCACTTACCCGGCGATTGTGACAGGATACAATTTTATCACTATCTATTGTATCGTTAATGGGATTATCAGGTGCATCATTTGCAACAGCGCCAACAAGTGGTCAGTTAATAGTTATCAACGGTCTGCAAAGTATGGTTAACGGTTCTGGTGGCTCAAGCGCATCAAGTGCATTAGTCGTCGTTAATGATGCGTCAGGCCCTTGCAGCACATCAACACTTGCCATTGGTGGAACAGTGACTGTTTCATGGAACGCAAGCAATACACATTCCACAACAAAATGCACAGATATCACCAGTGTAAACGTCTCAGCCGTTAAAACCTCGTCTGGTACAGTTCAGTATGACAGTACAGCAAATAGCACACCACCTGCAACAGCGACAGCCGCTACTGTATTTACAGCACCAACAACTGCTATTGCAAATCTTGCTTTGATTATTACCGGTGGGGCGTCTGCTGCAACGACTAACAGTGCCACAGTATGGGGTTCGGCTTTAGGTGTTAATCCGGTTTATTCAGCTGTAAATGGCGCACTCACTACAACAGGTGTTCCTGGTTCAGTTGGCATTTCAGGTCTTAAAGCAGCTAAATTAATGCGCAATTATGGTGTTTTACCCATTACGTCATCCAATGTTTCAGAATAAAAATTTTTATTACTCACGACAACAGTCGTGGGTAATACATTATTTTCGATAATCCCACATAACATTACACTTTGCTGAAACTGCTGACTCTAGCAAAGCAATCAATGGCAATGCTCGATGAACCAAACTAACCTCCGGCTCATCATGTTTATCTAAAGCTTGGCTTGATGGTTGTGATTTTTGCGATGCAATAGCTTTTTTAAGACCCGCGAGCGCTTCAGGTACATCTTGAGCCAATAGTGCACCAGGCACAGCTCCGCTGTGCCCCATCAACGTCAACAAATGCTTCGCGACGTCACCAAATAACGTAATATTTTCATAAGCATCACAAGAAAATGTAACCAGCATGTTATCGTCCCTTTTTTGTCAAACTATTAAACCGCATCTCGACGTTCAGAAATCCATCTTAAAGCACGTGATAAACGATTTAGAGTGCGCTCTCTACCAACTAATGCCAATGTGCAGTCTATAGCTGGCGACATGCTACTACCGGTTATCGCCACACGTAAAGGCTGGGCAATTTTACTCAAGTTGATTCCACATTCAGTACTCACCTCATGAACACAATCATGAAGTGCTTCACGCTGCCAGTCTGAAATAGTGGATAATCGCTCAAACAAACGAGTTAGAGGCTCCAGAATAACCGGACGCAAGTGCTTTTTAATAGCGGCGTCATCATAGCTAATATCATCCTGATAGAAACACCGACTGATATCACACATCTCTTGCAATGTTTTACACCGCTCAGCTTGAACCAAGACCAACTCGACTAAAGAAGGACCTTGGTTAACATCAATCCCTTGGTGCTCAAAATACCAAGATAAGGCTTTTGCAATGTCATCGGGTGAATCTGTTTTTTGATAATGCTGATTTAGCCAGTTGAGCTTATCATAATTAAAACTGGATACGCCTCGGCTTACATGACTTAAATCAAAATGAGCAATCATATCGTCTATACTAAATAATTCCTGGTCGCCATGAGACCAACCCAATCGAACCAAATAATTTAATAATGCGTGTGGTAAAAAACCTTCGTCTTTAAACTGCATAACCCCAACTGCACCATGACGTTTTGATAAGCGTTTACCGTCATCACCCAAAATCATGGGTAAATGCGCAAAAATAGGAATTGGCGCGTCAAGCGCTTTAAACAAATTTATTTGCCGCGGTGTATTATTAATGTGATCATCACCACGAATAACATGCGTAATAGCCATATCCCAATCATCAATAACCACAGCAAAATTATAAGTCGGATGGCCATCAGAACGGATAAGAATCAGATCATCAAGCTCTTCATTACTGAACTGAATTTCACCGTAGACTTCATCTTTAAATGAGACCAAACCACTCGATGGATTTTTAAACCGCACAACGTGAGTACAACCATCATCTGAGTGTTCTTTATCGCGACAGTGACCGTCATATCGAGGTTTTTTTTTTGCCGCTAACTGGGCTTCACGAAGCGCTTCCAAACGCTCCTTGCTGCAATGACATCGATAGGCTTTTCCTTCGTCCAGTAGTCTGTTCGCTATCTCTGAATAGCGTTCAAGACGTGTTGTTTGATAAAAAGGCCCCTCATCATAATCCAACCCCAACCACTGCATACCTTCCAAAATAGCCTGAATAGATTCCTCAGTAGAACGTTCCCTGTCTGTATCTTCGATACGCAAAATAAACTGCCCCTGATGATGACGCGCATATAACCAGGAAAACAACGCGGTTCGCGCACCACCAACATGCAGTAAACCCGTGGGACTTGGAGCAAATCGAGTTCTGACTACCATCTGGTGACTCCGTAATCTATTATCGTTTATCAAAGCCAAGAATGATAACTGACTTAGTTTATATTTCAAAGCAACCCGTTCTTTTGCACAGAAATCATTATCGTTTATACTAGCCCGAAATTCATAACCGTGGTTACATCCTGTGAGGATATGTGAAAAGTCTTGGTATTAAATATCAACTCAGAATGATTACGCTTATCCCCGTGCTTTTAGTCGCGCTTTTTTTTGCTATATTCTATAATGCACAATATGACAAAGCATTAAACCAACATATCTCACGTTTAGGTCATGCGTTCATCAGCCAACTTCTCATACCAGCACAAATCGCGATAGTAAACAAAGACAAAGACTCATTACATAAAATGGTTGATACGTCTATTATTAACCCTGAAATTCAGGCCATAGCTATTTATGATAATCAGGGGCATTTGCTAGCTTGTCATGGAGCACGATATACAACGCCAATGTCATTTCAGCCACCAAGCCATACCACGCAGGCCATTACCAGCAAGCGACAATCACCCTATTCAATCAATTTTGTAACAGCCATTACATCATCCGATCATGGTAAAAAAACGCCCATAGGCTGGATATCTATGGACATGGATACTAAATTTATTCTGATTAAACGTTATCAAACCTACATCATGACCATTTTTATCACGTTAATCGGTTTGGTCATTGGGTTATCCACCCACTACATGTTATCCAGACGAATATACCGTCCTATAACCCGTTTACGTCGAAGTATGCGTCAAATACTAAATAACGAGTTTGAAACCACAATAAAAGTATCAACAAAGGGCGAAATCGGGATTATCGAAGAGGGCTGCGCGTATTTACAAAAACAATACATGAATACGATTAACGAGTTAAATCAACACATTGAAACAGCTACAACCGATTTGCAGCAAAGTTTAGAACTACTCGAAGAAAAAAACATCGAATTATCGCTTGATAAAAAAAAGACTGAAGAAAAAAGTCGCCAAAAATCAGAGTTCATCGCTAACATGAGTCATGAGATCCGCACCCCGATGAACGGTGTTATCGGATTTACAAATGTACTATTGGAAAGTCAGCTTGATCCGCTTCAGTTGGATTATGTGAAAACCATTAAGTCATCGGCACAAGACTTGTTATCGATCATCAACGACATTCTTGATTATTCAAAAATTGATGCAGGCAAACTGCATTTGGACTGCATTCCCGTTAACATTCGTAGTTGCATTGATGAAGTTTTGTCGCTTATCGCACCAAATGCACACAAAAAAGGCATTGACTTGATTCCTGCAACCGAAGTTAATGTTCCTGTGACTGTTCTGGGTGATCCACTGCGTTTGAAACAGATTATTAGCTGTTTAATCAGTAATGCGGTCAAATTCACTGATTATGGTTACGTGCTGATACGTACTAAAATCGAACACGAATCCGAGAAAGATTATACCTTGTGTATATCCGTTATTGACACAGGGATTGGCATATCAGCAGAAGACCAAAAAACGCTGTTTAATGCATTTAATCAAGCCAATACGACCATCACCCGACGTTACGGCGGCTCTGGATTAGGTTTGGTCATTTGTAAACAACTAGCCGAAAATATGCAAGGACGCATCGTTATCAAAAGTGAAGTGCATAAAGGATCAACATTTTCAGTCTATTTAAAGCTTGAAAAACTCGCAGCATACGAAGTCGAAAAACACCAAACGCATCGCTTTGCTAACATGAAAGCTATCTGCTTTGATGACAACCCTCTACATTTAGAAGCGATATGCAATGGACTCGGATTTTGGGGAATCAACTGCATCCCCGTACAAGCATTTAACCAACTAGATCAGATGTTTAAGGCCCATAAAGATTGCCAGGTTGCTTTTATTAATATCAACCAAGGATGTGAGCAACTCGTAGCTGAAGTCTTGCGCAGACAATCGGTTCCTTGCTTACTTGTATCAAAGTGGTTTATTCGCGATTATCAATCCCTGGGTGCTCAAGGGTTACTCTTCAAACCCCCTAATATTCAAAAACTACATGATGGAATTGTGACGGTTCTAAACCAAGCCTTTACGGAAAAAAACGATCATCACGAACTAACCGATTTGCGCTCCCAAATACAAAAAGCACAATTAGATATATTGATAGCTGAGGACAATATAGTCAACCGTCGCTTACTTAATTCATTATTAGGCGAAAATGCTTGCATTGATAATGTTGACCACGGCGAACAGGCTGTGAATTTATGCAATCAAAAACGGTTTTCCATTATCTTGTTAGACTTACAAATGCCCATACTTAATGGGTTAGATGCAGCCAAGATAATTAGCCAAGAGTCGATGCTAAATAAAAATACTCCCATTATTTTAATTAGCGCAAACACAACGAATTTAAGCAAAGACGACTTGCAAAAATGCGGTATAAAATGCTGCTTGCAAAAACCCATTGATGAAAAACAACTGTTGCAAAATCTATTGCAACTATTGAAAGAATCTAATACGAACGCAATCAATTGGTCTTTGTGCGTTCAAAAAGTATCCGGAAATCATGCGTTGGCCGTCGAATTTTTGGCTCATTTTATAGAGGAATTACATAAAAATCGTATTGAATTTATAGTGATGGCAGAAAATAATAATTTGAAAGGACTAGAACAACTCGCACACAAACTCCATGGCGCCTGTTGTTTTTGTGGTGTCACTCAATTACAAAGTGCCGTGGCTCTTGTTGAACAAGCTGCGGGATGTGCGCAACATATCGATGCGATTCAACCCGAATTTTTACGTTTAATCCAAAATATTGATGCGGTTATTCAGGAATACAATCACTCTTCTCACACTTATGAATTAAATTTAACCACGGAGTCATGATGACAAAAAATGCAATTTATGCGCAATCAGGTGGCGTTACCTCGGTTATTAATGCCTCAGCCTGCGGTGTGATTCAAACGGCACGTCTGCACCCTGAAAAAATCGGTAACGTTTTTGCTGCAAAAAATGGGATTATTGGCGCGTTAAAAGAAGAACTCATCGATACATCGTTAGAATCAAATGAAACGATAGCAAAATTGCTTCATACCCCATCCGGCGCGTTTGGATCCTGTCGTTATAAACTAAAAGATAACGGCGAGGAATTCACACGCTTACTGGATGTATTCAGAGCCCATAATATAGGCTATTTTTTCTATAACGGTGGTGGAGACTCACAAGATACCGCAAATAAAATCGCTAACATGAGTGCGGCATCCGGTTATCCTGTAACCTGTATCGGTATTCCCAAAACTGTCGATAATGATTTACCATATACGGATACCTGCCCAGGATTTGGTTCTGTCGCCAAATACATTGCTGTCTCAACGCTTGAAGCCAGTTTTGATGTGGCATCTATGGCTGCATCCTCGACCAAAGTGTTCATTCTTGAAGTGATGGGTCGACATGCCGGTTGGATAGCCGCAGCCGGGGGCTTGGCCGGTAAAACAAAGCAAGATCCACCCCATATTATTTTATTTCCAGAGGTTATTTTTTCACCAAAAAAATTCTTAGAACGAGTGGATGAATGCGTCAAGACCGTTGGTTTTTGTGTGGTTGTTGTATCTGAAGGAATTCGTAATGAACAAGGACAATTTTTAAGTGATGCGGGTTTACGCGACGCATTCGGCCATGCCCAACTCGGTGGGGTTGCCCCCGTCCTTGCGCAACTGGTCAAACAAGAATTACATTATAAATATCATTGGGCTGTTGCTGATTACCTTCAACGCGCTGCAAGACACATTGCGTCAAAGGTTGATGTGGAACAAGCCTATGCATTAGGCAAAGCCGCTGTAGAATTAGCCCTTAATGGTCAAAACGCAATTATGCCGATTATCAAACGCGAACAAGACTCTCCCTATCGTTGGTCCATCAGTCACGTATCACTAGAATCGGTTGCCAACCAGGAAAAAGCCATGCCTGCTGATTTTATAGGTTCAGATGGCATGAGCATCACAGAATCCTGCCGTCGTTATCTGGAACCTTTAATCCAGGGAGAAGCTTATCCACCTTATATCAACGGCTTACCCGATTATGTTCAACTTAAAAACGAGCTGATTACTAAAAAGTTGCCTGCTTTTTAAATGGGTGAATAACAGAGCCGCAACCGTCAGGGAGTGGAGTTTTTGAGGGCTCCACTCCCTGACGGTCGTGGCTCTGATTTTCATGCGCTCTAAAAGATCGCGCCACTTACTATTATTTCTCGCGACAACTCGCAGGACGATATTTTGCCGCTAACGTGCCTCCATCACAGGTCCAAATCAAATCACCATTAGCTTGCAATTTGGGCATCAAAATTAACGTCCCGTCACCCGCTTTAGCTGTGTAACGTATGATAACTGCACCGGTTCCTCCAGCAATCGTGATAGATGACACATTCTCTGTTGGAGCAGGGCTTTCATAACCCGTAGCAGCCTGATTTTGAGGTAAGGCTTGATTGGATAAAACCGTTTCAGACACGGCAATTTTTGCAGCCGCGCCTAAATTTAACCCTTCAGTGACGCGCGCGCGCACAATATAATCCTGGTAGGCGGGGATAGCGACGGAAATCAAGATTCCGATAATTGCGATAACCACCATTAATTCAATGAGCGTAAAGCCTCGTTGTTTCATAACATTCTCCATGATAAGGTTTCTTACTTGCTTTTTTTTGCGTATACTTTGATTTCCTTGAACAACTAACGACTCACCATGTCACGATCAAAGCGCATGCATGATGCCCTATCCAATGAATTAAAACCAGAACACTTAATCATTGAAAATGAATCACATCGTCATCAAGTGCCAGCAGACTCAGAAACCCATTTTAAAGTGACGGTAGTGTCTAGTCATTTCAATGGTCTAAATCGAATTGCTCGACACAGTCTGGTTAATGCATGTTTACATGCAGAATTTAGCTCTGGTTTGCACGCATTAACGCTACATCTCTACACACCGGATGAATGGCAAAAAAAATCAAATGATGTACCTGCATCTCCTTTATGTCACCATACCAAACATTCGAATTAAACTCATTTTAAAAGGTTTGTTGTCAATGAAAATCGGTTCCCCACGAAAAATATCTGTTCTTGCATTGGTTTTGTTGATCACAGGCGCAATTGATAGCATTCGCAACTTGCCAACAACTGCATTGTTTGGCTCATCGTTAATTTTTTTCTTTATTTTCTCAGCCATTGTTTTTCTTATCCCCGTGGCCTTAGTCTCAGCTGAACTCTCGTCGACGTGGCCTGAAGAGGAAGGCGGTGTTTATAGTTGGGTCAACCATGCATTTGGCGATAATTTTGCTTTTTTTACCATTTGGTTGCAATGGATCAACACACTCGTTTGGTATCCCACTATTCTATCGTTTATTGCAGGCACTTTAGCCTATCTAATCTCCCCTGATCTTGCACAAAATAAACTATATTTGATTAGTATTATTCTTATCATTTTTTGGTCACTCACGTTTGTTGGATTGAGAGGTTTGCGCACGTCCGCTGCATTTGCTGGTTTTTGTGCAGTGGTGGGTATGATTATACCCATGGGATTTATCATTTTGTTGGCTATTATCTGGCTCGTCAAAGGCAACCCCATAGCCATTGATCTAAGCATTAACAGTTTAATCCCTTGCTGGAACGATACTCAATCATGGATTTCATTAACGGCCATGATGACATCATTTTTGGGAATGGAGCTGGCAGCAGTTCATGTTCGAAATGTAAGCAATCCGCAACGTAATTTTCCTCGCGCCATGTTTGCGTCTGTTATTCTTATTCTAGTTACCATGATTTTCGGTTCCCTTGCCATTGCTATTGTTATGCCCAAAGAGCAAATAAGTTTAGTGCAAGGTGTGATGCAAACGTTTAATTATTTTACAGAGTTTTATCATTTAACACCGTTAATGCCCCTTCTTGTCATTTTGCTTTTATTAGGCAGCTTAGGGAGCATGGTCAACTGGATTATTTCCCCAGCAAAAGGGTTGTTGCTTGCAGCTGATAATGGCTTTTTACCCCATAAGCTTTATCAGTTAAACAAACACGGCGTCGCATCAACTATCTTAATTTTGCAAGCTGTATTAGTTACATTATTGTGTAGTGTATTTTTGTTGTTTCCGTCGATTAATGCCATTTACTGGTTATTTACCTCATTAAGCACCGAACTTTATGTTTTAATGTACGTTATCATGTTTATTGCAGCCATTCGTCTAAAACAAAAATACGCTCATTTGCATCGCCCTTTTGCTATTCCGGGCAAACATATAGGCTATTATTTCACCTGCGGACTCGGACTTGCAGGGTGTATCTTGACGTTGTATATTGGTTTTTTCCCACCAGTAGATAGCTTAAGCTTAGGCAGTGCCAACTATTTTCGCATCATTTTTAGTTTAGGCATTTTTCTTATGCTATTGCCGGCTTGGGGACTGTATTTGCGAAAAAAAGGAATAGACCATGCCAAAAGAATTAAATATTGATGACAAGCGTTATGATCCCACGTCCAAAGCATTGCACTGGATATTAGCAGTACTTATTATAAGCATGATTATACTGGGGTGGTATATGGTTTCGACTGCAGATCAGCCCAGCAGTCGAATTTATTTTTCCCTTCACAAATCATGCGGGCTTATTGTTGGAGCGCTAGTTTTGATTCGTATAGTCTGGCGGATCAAACATCACTTTATCCCGCTGCCCCAAACTATCCCATTATGGCAAGCAATGCTCGCGAGGCTCATTCATATCCTACTTTATGCGGCGATGATTTTAATGCCAATCACAGGCTACTTTGGTTCATTGTTTGGTCAATACGGTGTTGCTTTTTTTGGATGGCCACTGCCTCAATGGGTTCATCAAAACGCCGCCATATCCAAACAACTTTTTAGTATTCATGGAACCATTGTATGGGTATTAGTGGCATTAATTGCTTTCCATATTCTTGCTGCATTAAAACATCTGCTCATCAATAAAGATTGTGTTTTTCAACGCATGTGGGGTAAACTCTGATGAATGATTACATTTTTAGCTTTTTGACGCAGCAGAAACTCCTATGAAATATTTTGTGACTTTCGGTACAACACGAAGTAAATCAGCCCCAAACCCTTTTGGCCACACTTGCTTGGCTTTATCAAAATTAGATGATACCACGTCAAATCAAATGGAGATTATCGATCTTTGGGGATTTTATGGAATGCCTAATAAACATAGAGAGAAAGGCATCTTTGATAACTTCAAAAAATTAATCAAATTTGATTTAGACTTTATGGGAAACCATGGTTATTTTAAACATGAAGAACCCCGTTTTTCAGAGTTCAATTCACAGTACTATTTGAATGGCTCTACTTTTGAGTTAACCGAAAACCAATTTCAAGAACTTCATAATCGTTGCAAAAAAGTCGTTGATGATCAAGAACAAGCAATCAAAGAAGCGGTAGAGGAATTAAATAGCATCGGACAAAAGCTGACACCACTTGAACAGTTTAAATGTTATGCTTATGAGCATCTATCACCACTGATTTTTGAATATGAGAAAAATAAAAGCAAAAACAAAAATCAACCCTCTCGCCTTAAACCATTTGATTTCACCTTATCAACCGAATGGCGGAGTTCCGAATGGTGGGAGTCTTATGTACGCGATCCACTAAAAAATTTAGGGGTCAAAGTGCCACATGTGGGATGGTGGGGATTGCACCTACGTGATTCGCAGAACTGTAAAGTTTTGATGTTAGATTTACTACAAGACATACTGACCGAAAATCAAATTAATAGTTTAACTGTAAATGGAACCCATCCGTCTGTCCCAAGACTTAGCGGACCTTCCGAAGATCTCTCATTATATTGCACAGGTGATTTAAACAGCATCAAAAAACGCGATGGTTCTGCAGCTTATTTTCATGATTGTTTTGGGTATAAAGAAGAGACTAATGTTCGCTGTTATTTTGCTATCCCACCACAACATTTAGACGCGCAAGAAGAAACCAAAAAATTACTTGCTATTGAATCTCATCTTTATCCCGGTGTGAAGAAAATCGTAGAAAAATTGTTGAAACTCAGATGGTTCTTAATTAATGAGGGCTTATCTGAAAATTCCTCATTGTTAAAACAATTGATTCAACACGTGACTCATTTTGCAACCATAGATCCTGAAAGACCGGCCCTCGAACATCACAACTCTCTAGTGGCTCGCTTTGGTCTACAAGGATTTTTTAGCGTTAAAGCACCTTGTAATACAAACTTATTTTTAAGAAAAGCAACGGGATTTTTAGATCTGATTTATCAAGTCATTGCAGAAGAACAAAATGAATTAACGGATATTAGCGGGTTGAGTATTGAACAAAAGAAAAAGCTTTGTGATTTTCTTGGTAAAAGCTATCCAGATTCACTATGGAGCGAACAAGAGCGATTTGATGCCCTACACAATTTTTAACGGGGCATAAAAAGTCAGAAGTTAAGCAGAGCCTCAGATTGCCAAGGTCGGTTAACCACCCTTGGCAAAAAATGATGTTAAATTCCTAAAAACAGTCCATCGTCTTAAGACGCAAAATTAGGCACACTTAGATAAATTCAAATTTCTTATCAATTCTCAATGTTAATTGCTCGTGAATATTATCAAACCCGCGATTACTCATGACTAAAACCGCGTCACCTTCACAGACACTTTCAGCGATTGATTCAACAATTTCGGCACTCGTTGACAAAATTTCAAACGGAATATACCAGCTTGATGTGATGTCGGTTAACGAAAATTGTTCTGGGTTTAAGATCCAGGCACAATCTGCTGAATTAAGCGCATTCTTCATCGCTTGGGCGTGCAGACCTGAGCGCATGGTGTAAGATGCAAACTCCAGCACCACTAAAATGCGTTGGTGTCGACCACTGGCTTTTAACGCATCGATTGTTTTTGCGATCGCAGTGGGATGATGGGCAAAATCATCATACACCACAATACCATGTCGATTGGATTTAACTTCCAAGCGTCGCTTAACCGGCGAGAATGTAGCTAAAGCTTTAGCAGCTGCCGTTGGTGAAACACCGGCTTCTTGGCTTGCCGCTATTGCAGCCAGTGCATTTTCTACATTAAACCGACCAATCAAAGACCAATTGACCTCAGCAACCACTTCACCCTGATGCCAAACTCGAAAGCAGTGACCCTTTTCATCCAATAATTCAGCTCGCCAGTCTGCATCACCTGTCAAGGCCATATTTTGCACGCGACTGAATTCCCCCCTGGCTAATACTTCGTTTAATGCCTTGTCATCTCGGGGTTTAATCACCAATCCTGAAGCCGGAATGGTTTTTAAAAAGTAATGGAATTGTTGTTGTATGGCCGGCAAATCCGCGTAAATATCTGCATGATCAAATTCCAAATTATTTAAAATCGCTACTTGAGGTCGATAATGCATAAACTTGGGCCGTTTATCAAAAAAAGCACTATCATACTCATCAGCTTCAATGACAAACCACTTACCCGCGCCCGTTGATGCACTAGTATTAAAATCCGTTGCCACGCCACCTATCAGAAAACCAGGCTGACAACCGGCTTGATGCAAGATATAAGCCAGCATTGATGTTGTTGTGGTTTTGCCATGCGTTCCTGAAACAGCGATTACTTTACGACCCGCTAGAATATGTTCAGCCAACCATTGCGGACCCGATGTATAAGGTATCCCTGACTCAAGAACCGCTTCCATGACCGGCATACCTCGTTTAATCGCATTACCCACGATAACATAATCGGCGCGCAGTGCTTGGGTAGTATCTTCATATCCTTCCGTCCATGAAATACCGCGAGCTGACAATAAGTCACTCACGGGAGGATAACAATTGGCATCACTACCCGTCACATCAAAACCGGCTTCACGGGCTAATAATGCTAACGAACTCATGAATGTGCCACTTAATCCTAAAATATGTAAATGCATATCATCACCATAAAGAAACCATTAGTATATTTGACGCCAGCAATCCAATTCCTGCAAGAATTGCAGATAAATAAGGCACTGTAAGCGCCTGTTTATAGATAAACACAGATAGCACCAGTTGCCATACTGCCATCATTAATGTTAAAGCCAAATAGATAATAGCGATAAACGACGACATTAATGACTCGCTTGCTAAACCCATTAGAATAGGCAAAGTAAGCAGCAGTGGCATCGCGAACATATGCACAATAGAATGACAAGCAAAAAGACAGGTTAACGTCTGAACAAAACGAGCTTTAAAACCAAACAACAATAACAAAACGAAGGTATATAGCGCATACGACACTATCAATGACCCAGCAATCAAGCAGGCCATAATAAAGGGCAACTGTTGGCGCGCATCAGTGGCTATCCACTGAAAAACAATAAGCAGAAAGTAAACGATTACTGCCACGCCCAATACAAAATGCGAGTAAGGCGTATTTTCAGGCTTCTCTCTGAAAATACTTAAATTCCAATATTGTTTGCTAAGAGCTAACCACACGGTATTGATTATCCTTTCAAAAAACCCAATTGTGCTGTAAAAGCTTGTCGCAAATAAAATCCTCGTGGTAACGTTAGGATTTTATTCCCGCACTCATCAAAACCATAACACAAGGATTTTGCATTTGCAGCTTTTGGTCTGACTTGCAAATACTCACCCATCCGTGCATCAATTTCAGCTAGCTTGCCAGTCCCTATCATAAAGGTCAACTCAGACCAATCATTGGCGAGTACAGCCGCATCAGCAGTCGAAGGTGACCAGATAAACCCCTGACCAATCCGTCTATGTAAAAAAGGAATGCGTGAATCGTCCTCAACATATACCCACAACACACGCCGTAATTTAGTGAAGCACTGTGATGTTTGCCAAACTTGCTTATGAACAGTTAACAGAGGAATAGACGTGACAAACGTTGATTCAGCAGGTTTACCTAAATGATTAATAGGCAGTGTTTTAAGCTCTATGCCTAAATCAATAAAATCTGGTGCAGATAAAGAACCGGCATTTGCTCCTAAAACCAGCTCCATAGCCTGACCAACCCATCCTTTGCGCTCAGAAGGATGGTCTGAAATAGGCATATTGATGGATAAGGCCAACTGTGAAAAGGTCAATCCCTGTAAGGAGTGACAACGCGATAATAGCTCGTCTTCACTTTGAGGCGGGAGTCTCAGTAACCGGTTCATGATTGAGGTCAACATTTATTGAGGGTATGGGTGCCTTAATATTCGCTGCTTTAAACTGTGCCATAATCGCAAATAAAACCTTTGAACGAACCTCAAAACGCGTATGCGTTTGTACGTTAATAAAATAACGGATTTCAAATTCGATTAACACATCATCGATTTGTTTAAGTAAAACCTGACAAGGCGGATCGTTTAAAACATCTGGGATAATGGTCAACACATCCAATATTAACTGCTGAACAACCCATGGATCATCAGCACGATTCACTTTAATCGGGACAACTGTTCTCACAATGCTATCTTGATGAGTCCAGTTCGTAAACGGTTTGTTAAAAGTCTCAGCATTGGGTATCAGCACTTCCATATTATCCCAAGACGATACACGCATGGTTCGAATACCAATATGAGCGACCCGTCCTTCATATTCTCCCAGTGTAATCAAGTCACCTTCTCGAACCGGCCGCTCTATCAATAACATCACACCACCAACGATATTACTGGCAAAATCGCGTAAACCAAAACCCATCCCTACGGCAAGTCCACCAAACACGATTGCCATACCGGAAAAATCAATCCCCAACACTCGAAGTGTCAACAATCCGCCTAATATAATCACTGCATATTGAGTAAAAACAGCCAGGCTATTACGAATACCCGGGTCGCTCACATGACGATACAACCAACGAAAACAAAATTCACGAGTCCATTTTGCAAACCAAACAAAAACAAAGACCAATACAACAAATTCCATTGCACTGAACAGACTAATATGCGCTCCTGATAAATTAACAAATGGATAGGCACCCATTTGAGTTAGGCGAGCCACCACATGAGAGTCAGATGTCCATCCAAACCATTGAAATAAAATAAAAATGGCCGATAAAAATAAAAGCACACGCGCAATCGCATCCAGGGGTTTTAATATCACTTCAATCCATAACCACCCATTGTGTAATTTGGAGATCATCCATTTAGATAACGCATCTAATCCATCTAAAATTAAACCACGTGCCAAAACATATCCCGTCATAACGAGTAATAAAAGTGCTTGATATCGGCTCATGGTCCATGCCAAATCTATATAACCAACCAAACCGATGATAGCCGTCGTAAGTAAAGTCAATGGAATCAAAACAACCAGCAATGAAATAGCTTTACGAAGATAACGTTTTTTTGTGATAAGAAGAGGAGACAGTAAATCAGGAATGACGTCTTTACTATTCCAGGCAACTAAAGATAACGCCAATAAAAACAACATAAATAAACGATTAAAAATATCCTGAAGTAACAACGACAAGGGCAACTGATGACCTAAGACCATTAAAGCCGTGCTCCAGCCACCAACAAGCAATAACCACTGCAGCCTGTAATATAACTTGACATCGTTGCCTGATGAATCACTAATACGCTCTAATAGCATTAAACGAGCGATTAAAATCAAATTACGAAATGTTAGCCAAACCAAAAACAAATTGATAATTAACTGATAATTCGAAAACATCACTTGATTAAGAAAGAAAACCAATACCAACATCAAGACTGCCGTCAAATGAGGCATGTTACGGTACAACAAAATTAGCGCGCCATCATACAAATGGCCTGTCATGCTTGAACGCTCTTTACCCTGCACCACGGTATGCAAAACTCGACCCAATATCATGGCGACCAAAATCACTAAACTCAGAGAAACCCACAATAAAGCAACAGACCAATAAGGCTGTGTATGATAATTATCGATAACTTTAAATGATAACAACTTCACATAATTATAACATTGCACGGGTACTTGCAATAGTTGATTGGTGATTACAGGCCAACTATTCAAATGGTATTGTGCCAAACTTTGGCGAGAACCCAGTTTTTTATTTAATTCATCTTCTTTAACAGCTAAGTCATCCCGAAAGCGCTGCTCTTCGGTCAACACATCGCTCAATCGCAATGACGCCTTTTTCTGAAGACCGGATAACTGTAATTTGAGCGCATTATCGGTAGATAACAATGGTTTTTCATTGTTCAATATCCTTTGCATTCGTTTTAACGATTGAGCAATAGATGAAAGTTGACGAATTGCTGTTTTATAAAGCTCAACAACCGATGAAATAGTTTTAACATCTTGATTTTTTAATAATAAATAATCAAAAGCGATGCGTTTTTTTTGAAAAACCAACTCAACAATATGGTGCTGAATCAGTATAATGGCTTGGTTATTAAGTAGTAATCGCGCTTCCAAATTTAAATTATCTTCAAACGAACCATTATCTTTTATAGCCTGTTGCAATCCAATATTGGCTTGATATAGGTCATCTCGCTCTCTCTCTAATCCTTTTATTTGTTGTCGTAGTTGATCTAGGTGCTGTTGCTCTGCCATATTAGCCTGAATTAAATCAAGCCGTTGCTTATCTGCAAGTAATGTTGCCTGATAATTTTTTGCGAGCTCTAAATCCTCACTAATCAGCTTAATAATTTTGTTGTTTTCATCCTTTAAGGCATTAATCTGATTCGCTCGGTCTTCAGCCACCTGATTATTTTCAATTTTGTCCAACGGAAGTTGTTGCAAGGCCTTGAGTCGTTGGCTTAAATTTTGTTGCTGCTTTTTAAAATCAAGAAAAAAATCATCTAGAATAGCGATTTTAGACGATATCAAGGATTGTAAAGTTGCATTACGTTTTTGACGAGACTTTAATTCCAACTCATCCATGCCCTTATCAGACTCAACGATGGCTTTTATCTCGTTATTTGCTTTCGTTAAATTAATTTTTTCTTGAACAAGATAATCATTTAACTTAACGATGGATTCATCAGGCGTTGCGAAACTTGTGTTTGTGAGGAAAAACAACATCGTGAAACAAAACAACAAGGTCTGTCGACAAATCAGGCGCCGACGTAGGCCTTCGAAAGACGTCTCCCAAAGACCACGGAAAGATCCAGATAAGGTGATACCCAATAAACAATTATTTTGCCTGTATTGTCGGTGCAACGCGTATCCCCAATTCAGTCAACTGAGCATCTGCAACACGAGTCGGCGCACTGGTTAATAAACAAGATGCCGATTGCGTTTTTGGAAACGCAATCACGTCTCGAATTGAACTTGATTCTGTTAATAACATTGCCAATCTATCGATTCCTAGTGCAATTCCACCGTGAGGAGGACACCCATATTGCAATGCATCGAGTAAAAAGCCAAATTTTTCTTGCGCTTCTATCGCACCAATACCCAATATATCAAATACAGCTTGTTGCAACTGTGGCTGGTGAATACGAATAGAACCTCCACCAATTTCAAATCCATTAATCACAATATCATACGCCTTAGCAAGCGTTTGTGTTGGTTGTTCGCGTAATGATTCAATAGACAACTGCTGTGGCGAAGTAAACGGATGATGCATGGCTTGAAGCCGTGTACCGTCTGCTTCAAACATGGGCCAATCAACGACCCACAACAAGCGCCAGCCTAACTCGACGAGTTGACAGTCTTGTCCTAATTTTATGCGCAAGGCACCCATTGAATCGTTGACCATGTTGCGACTGCCCGCACCGAAGAAAACGATATCACCAGACTTGGCATCTAATCGGTCAAGAATGGCATTAACCTGCTGCTCTGTTAAGAACTTAATAATGGGTGATTGCATTCCCTTTAGGCCCTGGGCCCTATCATTGACTTTGATGTAAGCCAATCCTTTTGCACCGTAAATACCCACAAACTGACCGTAATCATCTAATTGCTTACGGGTTAATCGTGTACACCCTTCCGGAAGCTTAAGTCCGACAACACGTCCGTTTTCATCATTGGCTGCGATTGAAAATACGTTGAAATCACAATCACGAACCAGATCGTCAATGTCAACGAGCTCTAGCGGATTTCGTAAATCAGGCTTATCGCTACCAAAACGACGCAAGGCTTCCGCATAAGTCATCCGAGGCAATGTATCAGGTAATTTAATCTCAAGAATCTCAAGAAAAATAGTTTTTAACATGCCTTCAATCAAATCTAGAATCGCCGATTCATCAATAAAGGACATCTCGATATCAAGCTGCGTAAATTCAGGCTGACGATCAGCTCGTAAGTCTTCATCACGAAAACAACGCACCACTTGATAATACTTATCAAAGCCCGACATCATCAGTAATTGCTTAAAAAGCTGAGGCGACTGAGGCAGCGCATAAAACTCGCCCGGATGAACGCGTGATGGTACAAGATAATCACGTGCGCCTTCGGGTGTAGCTTTAGTGAGCATTGGGGTTTCAACATCAACAAATTTTTGCGCATTTAAATACTCACGCATACAACGTACTAAGCGATGTCTTAATCTTAAATTATGCTGCATGTGCTCACGCCGCAAATCCAAATAACGATACCGATAACGCAAATCTTCATTGACTGACTGATGCTCATCAGGAAGAAATGGCGGGGTTTCAGCCTGATTCAAAATTGTAAGCGTGGAGCCAACCACTTCGATTTGTCCAGTTGCCATGCCGCTATTTACCATGCCAGTTGGTCGAAGACGAACCATACCCGTTACCGAGACAACATATTCATGACGAAGTTTTTCAGCAATCGCAAAGGTATCCGACAACTCAGGCTCATAAACCACCTGAACCAATCCAGAACTATCTCGTATATCAAGAAAAATGACGCCACCGTGATCGCGGCGATTGTGAATCCAGCCACAAAGGCTGACCGTATCACCCACCATGGCTTCCGTCACGTCTGTACAATAATTAGAACGCATTACACTCTCTCTTCTTGACTATTTTTTAATGTAGGCGACTTGACGGGCTCTGCATCACGCCTAGCGAAATAATAAATTTCAAAGCTGCCTCAACCGTCATAGTCAACTCAACAGCTTCTGATTTTGGCAACATCATTAAAAACCCAGACGTTGGATTTGGTGTTGTCGGAATAAATACCGTAACCATCTCAACGCCACCCATTTGAGTCATTTCAGGATGAGGAACACCAGTTTGAAACGCAATACTCCAAATGCCTTTTCGTGGATATTCGACTAGAAGTACTTTACGAAAAGCTTGACTGTTGGTTGCAAAAACAGCCTGAATAACTTGTTTTGTTGCGTTATAAATCCAACGAACCAAGGGAATTCTATCGAGAATCGATTCACTCCACGTCATGAGGCGTTCACCTAGAAAATTGGTTGCTAAAATGCCTGTAATCAACAACAAAACCAACGATAACAATACGCCCAAACCAGGCAAATTAAAACCAAACAATTGCTCAGGCTGGTACCCATGAGGAATCAAGGCGATGGTTTTATCGAGCAAATCGATAATAAATCGAAGCACAACGAAGGTCACTAGTATAGGCAACCAAACCACAAGACCGGCAAGAAGGTATCGACGGAGCAGTGAACTTTTCAAGCATTATTCTCCTTTATTTACGGTAGCCGCTGGAGACGATGTTGACTCTGTTTTTTTAGTCTCGGACGATGCACTATCAGACACAGAAGCAGACTCTTTGGCTTGTTTCTTTTCAGTATTTTTAGGTGCACTTTTTTCAGGCTGACCTTTATCTTTAAAATCGGTAGATC
>JAJZSG010000147.1 GCA_021849905.1 Pseudomonadota bacterium | reverse complement strand
ACTTTTTTATTGGCTTTGACGGTTCACCATTTTGGTGAGTCTCTATTTCGGATAATTTCATCCTTTTAACCTTACAAATCAATAAGGTTTCGCATTATCTCAGATTTCAACTGATTTTTTTAGGTTAATATGAAGATCGATATAAAACCAGAACATTTTAAAATTGTGCAATCCATTCTAAAAAAACATATCCCCGAAGGCACAGAAGTATTCGTTTTTGGTTCTCGAGCAAAACATTGTGCAAGGATTTATTCTGATCTTGATCTATTGTTGCGTGCAAATAAACCTTTATCGATGCAATTATTAGCTAATTTGGCATTTGATTTTGAAGAATCGGATTTACCTTATAAAGTTGATCTTGTTGATTGGATGAGTATCTCAGATGCATTTAAAAACCATATCGCCTCACAATGCATAGTCATTGGACTCTGATGATATTTATTAGATTCCATACAACGTACGTTGTGAAATATCCCCCCGTCTTTTGGAGATCTCTCGCTACGCTTGGGATGACGTACCTGTTGGGTTACTTATTTTTCAATCAATGAATTTTACGACTGGGAAAAGCTAAGAACCGTTAAATTGTATTAACCGCTTAGGTTTTAAAACACCAAGGCTCTCCCGCTCCCCCAAACCGATAAATTGTTGTTGATTATCATAAAGTCTGATAAGACCCACAAAATCACTCATATCATTAATATAAACGGGCTTTCCTAACCGTATTTCACTTGCCAACTCAACAGTCAGTACATATTTTGGCATGTAATCAATGGCTCTATCAGTGGGTAATAAACAAGCCAAACGCTCATCAGAAGACTTAAGCGCAAGCTCATCCAAGCTAAACATCACCTCTTTCTCAAGACCTGCTGTATAAGACCTATGTAATTGAATTACGTGTGCACCGACATTTAAACGCTCGCCAATGTCTTCGACTAAATTTCGAATATACGTACCCTTACTACAGCGCACGGTTAATTTAAATTCACGACCATCAAATGCATTCATTTGTAAATCATGAATCACAATGTCACGCGCTACACGTGCTATCTCAATGCCTTCACGAGCAAATTTATAAAGGGGTTTTCCCTGATGTTTTAGAGCTGAAAACATTGACGGCACTTGCTTAATAGAGCCTCTAAATTCGGATAAAATGTCATTAAAGGCTTGGTCTGATATGTCGAATTCATCAACGCGTGCAATAACATCACCTAAGGCATCGGCTGTGTTGGTTTTAATACCTAACAAACCGGTCACCTCATAGCATTTATCAGCATCAAGCAAATATTGACTAAATTTAGTGGCTTCGCCAAAACAAATAGGTAACATGCCGGTGGCTAGTGGATCCAAACTGCCGGTATGACCTGCTTTTTTAGCACAGAACAAATTTTTTACTTGTTGTAACACCGCATTGGAGGTAAGCCCCATGGGTTTATTAACCAATATCATTCCATCAATGAGAAGCCTAGGATTCGTTTTTTTGTTCATCATCGAGGTCTTGCGGATTGACGTCATCAATTAAACGACTCAAATGTCGTCCGTATTCAATTGATTTATCGTAAATAAAATGTAATTGAGGTACCGTGCGCAAGGTTAACGTTCTGGCAAGTGCTGTACGCAAATAACTGGCCGCTTTATTTAAAATGACATCAGCCATACCTGCTTCATCCTGAAGCACAGTAAAATAAATCTTAGCATGGCCTAAGTCTCGTGTAACCGTCACAGCCGATATGGTAATAAATGCAGGCAATCTTGGATCTTTAACTTCAAGTTGTATGATCTGAGATAATTTCCGCTGCATCATTTCTGCAATACGATCGGTTCGTTTAAAATCGTTACTCATAGATTTCGCTTAATCTCAATGGTTTCAAAAACTTCAATTAAATCGCCCGGTTTCACGTCATTGTAATTTTTAACCCCGATACCGCATTCAAAGCCTTGTCGAACCTCGACCACATCATCCTTGAATCGTCTTAAGGACTCTAAAGTTCCTTCGTAAATCACAACATTATTACGCAACACACGTATAGGATTATTGCGCTTGATGGAACCCTCAATAACCATACAACCGGCAATGGCTCCAATCTTGGGCGAACGAAACACATCACGAACTTCGGCAATACCCACAATCTCTTCTTTAAATTGTGGGGAGAGCATACCCGTTAAAGCGCCTCTGACCTGATCGACAATATCGTAAATAATACTGAAATAATAAAGCGAAACCGATTCCTGCTCAGCGAGTCGCTTAGCACCCGCATCAGCGCGTACGTTAAATCCTATCAATAAGCCACTTGAAGCCAAAGCCAAATGCACATCGGATTCTGTGATTCCACCCACACCACTGGCTATAATTTCAACTTTCACTTCATCGTTAGACAATTTCACTAACGCATCAGCGATCGCTTCAACGGAACCCTGCATATCAGCCTTTAATACAATATTTAAGACCTTAACTTCAGCCGCCGTCATATTTTCAAAAATACCTTCTAACGAGGTTTTTTGGCGTCTAGCTAATTTCACATCCCTAAATTTACCTTGACGGAATAATGCAACTTCACGTGCTCTCTTTTCATCAGGAACAACAATCGCTTCATCGCCTGCATGAGGTATAGCCGATAATCCTAAGACTTCAACCGGCATCGAAGGACCTGCCTCATCAACGGCCTCACCATGATCGCCAACTAAGGCTCGTACCCGACCATATTGAAAACCAGCGAGTAAAATATCGCCTTTACGAAGCGTTCCACGTTGAACCAAAATAGTTGCAACAGGTCCACGTCCTTTATCAAGGCGTGATTCAATCACAACACCTTTGGCAGCGCCGTCCGTGTGAGCCGTTAATTCGAGAACTTCCGCTTGTAATAAAATCGAATCCAATAAACTATCAATTCCCTCACCTGATTTTGCAGAGATATTGACAAACATAGTGTCACCACCCCAGGCTTCAGGAATAACATCATAACCCGATAGTTCATTCATAACCCGCTCTGGATCAACGCCCGGTTTATCGATTTTATTAATAGCCACAATCATCGGCACTTTCGCTGCTTTCGCATGCTGAACGGCTTCTATAGTCTGCGGCTTAACGCCATCATCAGCCGCAACAATCAAAATCACAATATCAGTTGCTTGTGCACCGCGAGCTCTCATGGCTGTAAACGCCGCATGACCGGGTGTATCAAGAAACGTAATTTGACCTTTGGGTGTTGTGACATGATAAGCACCGATGTGTTGCGTAATTCCACCGGCTTCACCCGCTGCAACCTTTGTACGTCGGATATAATCAAGCAACGATGTTTTACCATGATCCACATGACCCATAATGGTGACAACGGGTGCACGAGGCGCATCAAGGCTACCCTTGTGAAGCACATCATCAAGATTAAGTTCAACCGCATCATCTTTTAATAAACGTGCCGTGTGCCCCATTTCCTCAACAACGATAATAGCCGTTTCCTGGTCAATAACTTGATTAATAGTCGCCATGGCACCTAATCCTATCATCACCTTGATGACAGCAGCCGCCTTAACTGACATGCGCTTAGCAAGTTCTGCAACCGTGATAGTTTCAGGAATTAAAACTTCGTATACAGTTGGCGCCGTTGGCATTGCAAAACCATGCGTCAATGATTCTTCCGCTTCTCGGTATTTTAGAT
>JAJZSG010000146.1 GCA_021849905.1 Pseudomonadota bacterium | reverse complement strand
TTCAAGCGCTGACCGATACATTGAATGCCACGGCATTAATCGTGCATTGCAATCCCTTGGAAGAATGCATTCAACCTGAAGGTACGCCATTGTTTAAAGGCGCATGGCATGCATTAGCGGAGTTAGTTAAAGCGCTCCCAGTTCCTGTAATCGTTAAAGAAACCGGTTGTGGTTTTTCATTGTCAACCTTGACGCGTTTGCGTGATTTAGGTGTTGCTGTGGTCGATGTTAGTGGTTTAGGCGGTACGCATTGGGGACGTATTGAGGGACATCGTGCGGTTAATGATGCGATTCGACAGCAGGCATCCAAGACGTTTTCTAATTGGGGAATTAATACCGTACAAAGCGTTCGTGATGCGATATCGTTGTCTCCTAAATTTGAGGTTTGGGGTTCAGGTGGTGTGCGACATGGATTGGACGCGGCTAAATTATTTGCTTTAGGCGCTTCAACCGTAAGCTTTGCTAAACCCATGCTTCAAGCGGCGCTAGAGTCTACGCAACAGGTCATGACAACCATGGATACCGTTGAATATGAACTCAAAGTTACCATGTTTTGCACGGGAAGCCGTGTTTTGCATGATTTAAGGGAGAAGGTATGCCGTTAGTTGATAATGCCGAGCGTTTATTTTCAGGCTTTTCCAAATTAACTCGAGACGAGCGTTTTGAGCGTTTACTAGCATTAGGTGCGATGACGCCTGACGACGTTGCATATCTTCGACAAGGCGGCATGCAAGATGCCAATCTGGCTGACCAGCTGATTGAGAATGTGATTGGTTACTTTCAAATGCCTTTGGGTGTTGCAACCAATTTTTGTATCGACGGTCGTGATTATGTAATTCCAATGGCCGTTGAGGAAACATCCATTATTGCTGCTTTGTCAAAAACAGCCAAATGGATACGGTCTCAAGGCGAGATCACCACGTCTGTTTCAGGACATTGCATTATCGGCCAAATTCAATTGGCAACCGTTCGTGATTTTGTAAAATTTGCAAAAATACTGGCTGAAAATAAATCTTTTCTCATTGAAAAAGCCAATGAAGATGTCGCTGCCAGTATGGTGCAACGAGGTGGGGGTGTGGTTGACCTGACGGTGCGTCAATTATTGCGTGCTGACGGTGGTGACATGGCCGTCATTCATTTAACGATGAACAGTTGTGACGCCATGGGTGCGAATATTGTCAATCAAGTATTAGAATATTTAAAAACGCCAATAGAAAACTTGACGGGTGAAACCGTCACTATGTGTATCTTATCCAATTTAAATGATCAGCGACTAACCACAGCGAATGTTACTATCAGAAATGTTGAGCCACTATTAGGGGCGCGACTGCAAGAAGCATCGCTATTTGCAGAAATGGATCCTTATCGTGCAGCAACCCATAATAAGGGTGTAATGAATGGCATGGATCCAGTGCTCATCGCCACAGGCAACGATTGGCGTGCTGTTGAAGCGGGCGTGCATGCTTATGCTGCCCGTGATGGTCGATATCAGGCGATTTCACGCTGGCGTTATCAAGATGGTGTGTTAACAGGTCAACTGGTCGCGCCAATTATTGTCGGAACGGTGGGGGGGGTGACGGCCTTGCATCCTACGGCTCGACTGTGTTTAAACATGCTTGATATTACATCATCTGACGCGTTATCGCGGGTGATTGCAGCCGTAGGTTTAGTCCAAAACTTAGGTGCGATAAAAGCGCTTTGTACAGAAGGCATTATACAGGGACATATGAAGCTACATCTGGATAATTTGTTACTTGTTGCGGGTGCTAAGCCTGATGAAATGCCTGTTTTAAAAGGGCGCCTGGAAGACTGGTTAGTAAAAAATAAACGTGTGAGTTTAAGTCAGGCGGTTGCTTTGCTGGATGACATTAGACAAATACCTCGTCTTTTATGAAATGGTCCATTCCTGCTAAAACATTTTTTTTAGGTGAGTATGCAGCCACGCAGGGTGCGCCTGCAATCTTGTTGACAACCATGCCCTGTTTTGAAGTCAGCCTAACAGACACCCCGTATCTCGACGGTATTCATCACGATTCTCCTGCGGGGCGGTTATGGTTTAAACACGGTTTTCAGGATAAAGGATTATCATGGCATGATCCTTATCAAGGACGCGGTGGCTTAGGTGCATCCAGCGCGCAATATCTGGGTGCCTGGCTTGCCATTTTGGCTATTGAAAATAAAAAGACTTCTCAAGAGGCACTGTTAGAGACTTATTTTCAGACCGCATGGCAGGGCGTGGGTATTCGTCCTAGCGGTTATGATGTATTGGCTCAATCGAGACAAAGGTGTGTTTATATCAATCATCAGCAGGCTGATTATCAAATTTGGGATTGGCCGTTTCATGATTTGGCTTTTATTCTAATTCACAGTGGTCAAAAACTCGCAACGCACCACCATCTTCAGTCACTGGCTCTGCCTTATGATATTAAAATGCTTGAGAAAATTGTTTTGTCCGCGAAACACGCGTTTGAATCAGCAGATAGCTCAAGCCTTATCGATGCCGTTAATGCGTATCATGAATCGTTGTTGCAATTTAATTTGGTTGCGGCACTTAGTCGTCAGCACATTGAGCGATTACAAATCCTTCCGGATGTGTTAGCTATTAAAGGCTGTGGTGCTTTGGGTGCTGATGTTTTGCTAATGTTGGTTCCAGCCGAAAGGCTTGCAGCACAGTGTGACCGTCTTAAAACGTTGGAATTTGATATTCTTGCAACCAGCCAGAATTTATTCCGGGGCTAGAAAAAATTCTATAGAATAACTTGATATTTTGCCGTATTAGGGTATCATTCTACCCTCTTTAGGAACACCGTGTGCGTATATTATTACGTATATGACCTATAAGGGCCGTTAGCTCAGTTGGTAGAGCAGGAGACTTTTAATCTCTGTGTCGTAAGTTCGATTCTTACACGGCCCACCATTTTTTAAAACATTTTACAGTCTAGTTAAAAAGGGCCGTTAGCTCAGTTGGTAGAGCAGGAGACTTTTAATCTCTGTGTCGTAAGTTCGATTCTTACACGGCCCACCATTATTTTTATCATTTAAAAAATTTGCGCTCGTAGCTCAGCTGGATAGAGTACTTGGCTTCGAACCAAGGTGTCGGGGGTTCGAGTCCCTCCGAGCGCGCCATATAAATCAAGGACTTAGCTCTAATTTGTGACCAAAAAGCCAAGTTACTGTGACCAAAACGTGTCTAAACACGTTCAGCCGCAGCCCTAAGATGTGCACTTGAAAGATGTGCATACCGCAACACCATTTCATAATTGGACCACCCACCGAGTTGTTGTAACTCATGCAAAGGTGTACCATTTTGCACATGCCAGCTTGCCCAGGTATGGCGTAAATCATGCCAGCGAAAATCATCGATTCCTGCTCGTTTCAATGCTTTTTGCCAAGCATGGTTATTACAGCGAGTTATGGGATTACCATTGTATGTAAAAACATACGTTGAATTTTTCCCAATCTGGGCTTTTAAAATTGAGATCGCTTGTTTGTTCAATGGAACAGGAATGGGGCGTTTTGATTTAGATTCATCAGCATGAATGAGCGCAGGAAGTGTATTTTAATTTGTGTGTTTAATAATTTGGTGTATACTGGAATGAAAATTTACTTTTTTAGCCAATGGATAGCCATGACACAGCAAATCAGAGTAATAGTGGAATCAATTAACGATT
>JAJZSG010000023.1 GCA_021849905.1 Pseudomonadota bacterium | reverse complement strand
AACGATTGGTTAGCTGAAAAAGACTCTAGTCAATCAAATGTTATCGAAATTAATAAATTGATTAATTAATAGGCTGACTCGATAGGATGAATTGATGCGAATTTACAGCACTTTTAGGACTTGACCTTTTATGCATTGAGTATATGGTCAATCAAGTGGGGTTTAAAGAGAGAAATATCAGATAAATATACTTTGTACAAACCCCTTATGTTTAATATTTTTAATATGACCATATCAATCGTCTGTTTTATATACGTTATTATGTTAAATATGATTCATGTGTATTATGAGTTCGTCCCTATATACTTGTATAATTTTTATCCGATAATATATCTTGCTGTTTTTTTAAGAGTATCCTTTGCCGTTTTTACAAATATAAAGCTATGGATATCTCCTTATATTCAAAAACTGTTAGTTTTTCGTTTAAAAACCATCTGTACAATAGTGTTATTTATATATGTTATTCATCTAATTTTTATTAACCAAAGGGTGTCTTTTCAACTGCAGTATGAAGAGTTAGGCATTTTATTATACTCAATCGTTTATTTGACGCTTTCGTTTTGGTTTGGGGACATTATTCTTAAATCATTTTATTACCGATACGCCTTGTCTGAACCAAATTGCCGAAAGATTACATCTTTATTTTGGCTGAGTTATTGGGGTCTTATAGTCATAAATTTGGGGGGATATCAGGAGTTTGCACAGTATTTTTTATTAAGAATTTTTGTTACGTTTATTTGTCTTGTTATTATCAAAGAAACAAATGAATATGTTAATGATACTTATCATCAATTTATCGTGTCTTCTAACCTGGCTGCTCGTCATTTTCGTTCAGTGTTGGGAATTAAACCCAATAAAAATCTGATTGAATTGTATCTTATACGTTTCGTTTTGTTTAACTTTAGCATTTTGTTTTCGTTTTGGATGGGTTTATCAGAAATCTGGGGTTTTTATCAATATTATCTCGCGGATTTTCTTACAAATATTGAGCACCATGGGATTGTGTTTTTTGGTAACAGTATAGATCCTTTTTCGGTAATGAGGGCTATAGCAACATTTTGTTTGATCATTTTAACAGGCCGTATTTTAGCTGCAGCGATTGTGAAAAAAACGTTGGCTAACGAAGAGCAGCATACACAAGCAACAGTCACGGCGGCTATTCTTTATGTTACCTTCGCCGCAGCTTTTATTTTAGCGTTAACCCGACTAGGTGTTGAATCGTCTGGAATTGTTGTGGTTGCAGGTGCGTTATCATTTGGTGTAGGTTTTGGTTTACAGCATATTGCAAGTGATTTTATTAGTGGTTTGATTATTATGGTCGTGAAACCCGTTAAAATTGGTGATTATGTCATTATTTCGAATATAGATGGACATGTAAAACAAATCGGTATTTTTTCAACACGGATAGTTACTTCGGATAAAGCGGATATCATTTTTCCTAATTCAGCCTTAATCGGTCAGGCCGTGACTAATTTAACATATCATAGCAATACGGTTAGTCGCATTAAGATTGAAGTACCTTTAATGCGGTTAGATGATTTAGAACCAATGAAGCAATTAATTCTAGATGTGGCTAATCAACATGAGTCGATTATCAATAATCAGGATAATTATCCCAAGGTAGCATATCGATTTAACACGTTGGTACTGAAATGTCTAATTGATAACGTTGAGCGTAAAAATAAGGTGACTAGTGAATTGTATCTGGCAATATCAAAAGGTTGTGAAGAAAGGCATCTGCCTTTACCTCAAATCTCTTCTCATATTTTTACGGTTAAATCTCAAATTAAGTCTTGATATATGTGTAATTATAAATTTTTTGTTTTACAAAATATCTTGTATGATATTTTTTTATAAAACGAAAATTTCTCTGGGGAACGACTGTGTTTAGAAATGCTCACTATGATGTCAATGTCAAAAATCAAAAGTCATATCATTCAAAGCGAGTGGGTGCGATGACCATTACTTCAGATGGACATGAGGTGACAATTGTAACAGCAAGGTTGAAAATAACATCGCTTAATCAACATGATTCCGTATATTTGAAACTTAAATATACTCATTTATTTACTCAACCTAATAATGTTGCGCTTTATCGTAAAGGCAGCGTTTGGAGTGATGAGGAAATCGATGAGTCTATTCAAATTGAGCAAGCGCCCTGGAATACCAGTAAACAATTTGGTGATCTGATTATTGAAGAGATTCAATCTGGTGAGTTTGTTGGCGTATTGTCTATCACATATAGGCCTAACGAGTATAGCCAATTGGGAATAGGTCATCCGATGGTGGCAGAAATTGGTTATATACTTGAGGAGTCTTTCTGGGGTAAGGGTTATGGAACGGAAGCCGCAATTGCAGCCAAAAAATATATAAAGCATATGTTGGCATCCTCTTTTTTAGACGAAGCGGAGATGCCTGTTCGAGAAATTGTAGCAACGGTTCATCCAAACAACGCAGGATCCAACGCTATTTTATCAAAAACATTAAAACGCAAAGAGCCCGAAGCGTTTGAGCGTTATGGGAGTATTCGTATGTTTTATTACAAACCGCTTAAGATGAATCGAATAATTGTTGATGAACAGGCAATTGTCGATTCTTCGGTTTTGACAACGACTCACACGTCATCCTTCACTAATTTAGGATGACCTGAGTGGGTAATTGAAATTTATTTTCTAAACCCAATCAATTTAGACCAAGTGTAACGTGGTGTCCATACTTAATTTGATTTATAATACCAGTTTTTTTGAACTGGAGTTTATCGATGACTAACGAATTGACTTTATCTATTATTAAACCGGATGCCGTTGCTAAATCTGTTATTGGCCAAATTTATAGTCGTTTTGAGCAAGCAAATTTGATGATTGTTGCTGCAAAGATGGTTCATTTATCACGTGAGCAGGCTGAAGGCTTTTATGCTGTTCATAAAGAGCGTCCCTTTTTTGATGCCTTAGTCTCGTTTATGATCTCAGGTCCTGTCATGATTCAAGTTTTGAAAGGCCCCAATGCGATTGCAAAACATCGTGAGATTATGGGTGCAACTAATCCTAAAGATGCAGCCCCCGGAACAATCCGTGCTGATTTTGCAGACAGTATTGATGCTAATGCGGTTCACGGTTCTGATAGTGCCGAAACAGCAGCACAAGAAATTGCTTATTTCTTCGAACCTCATGATATTTGCGAACGAGTATAATCAGAACATGAATACCAAAACCAATCTCTTGGATCTTAATTATCAACAAATGCGCCAATTTTTTAGCGATATAGGTGACAAACCGTATCGTGCGCAACAGTTGATGCAGTGGATTCATCAGGCTGGTTTTTATGATTTTTCGCAAATGACAAATTTGGGCAAGGCGCTGCGAGAGCGCTTGTCTTTAATCGCCGAAATTCGTCTGCCTGAAATTATTGATTGTCAAAAATCAAGCGATGGTACTCACAAGTGGCTTCTGAAACTCGCTTGCGGCAATTCTATAGAAACGGTCTATATTCCCGAGGTCAAGCGGGGTACTTTATGTGTTTCATCTCAAGTGGGTTGCGCACTTAATTGCAGCTTTTGTTCCACTGGAAAGCAAGGTTTTAATCGTAATTTATCAACGGCTGAGATTATTGGGCAAGTTTGGGTGGCCGTTCGTGAGCTATCTCAACAGGATGGCGTGCATGATAAGCGAGTAACCAATGTTGTGATGATGGGCATGGGTGAGCCTTTGCTTAATTTTGAACCCGTTGTAGCGGCCATGGATATCATGATGGATGACTTTGCTTATGGTTTGTCTAAACGTCGTGTGACATTGAGCACGTCTGGTATCATACCTGAAATGGAACGTTTACGAGCTGAAAGTCCAGTTGCTTTAGCGGTTTCATTGCACGCTCCGACTGATGAATTACGAAATATACTTGTACCGATTAATAAAAAATATCCATTGGCACAATTGATGGAATTATGTGCACGCTACTTTAAAGACGAACCCAAACGTGTTGTTACGTTTGAATATGTGATGCTTAAAGGAGTTAATGACCAGCCAGAGCATGCCGCAGCACTGATAAAATTATTACGCAATGTGCCCTCAAAAGTGAATTTAATTCCTTTCAATCCTTTTCCGTTGACAGAATATGAACGCTCTTCAAAAGCTACTATTGATGCATTTCGTGATCAATTAATAGCGAAGGGAATTAATACCATTACACGTAAAACACGAGGCGATGATATTGATGCAGCCTGTGGGCAATTAGCAGGAGATGTTCAGGATAGAACGAGCCGATCAAAGCGCTGGCAAAAAATGCATTTTGTTGCATCACACTAGTATTAATGAGAGCCTGTATTGACTAAAGCTAAATTCATACTGATTATGGTTTCAATCCTATTGCAATCCTGTCAGCAACATCATGGTTTATTTGGTGAATTAGATAGTGAACGTAAGCGCCATCATGCCGCATCATACAATACACAGTTGGGCCTTGCGTATTTACAACAAGGTAATAGAGCCAGGGCAAAACGTAAATTGTTCGCGGCACTTGCACAGGCACCTGATTCACCTGATGTTAATGCTGCAATGGCTTGGTTTATGGAAAAAAGCGGCGAGATCAATACCGCTGATGTTTATTATCGAAAAGCAATTCATCTGGCCCCTGGTCAGGGTGCTCAGTTGAACAATTATGGTGCTTTCTTATGTCGACAGAGGCATTATAGACAAGCGGAAGTTTATTTTTTACAAGCAGTAAACGATGCGAAATATGACCATACTGCAGGTGCGTATGAAAATGCAGGGTTATGTGCTGCTTCTATTTCTGATAATAAAAAAGCAGCGAATTATTTTATTCAGGCATTAAAACATGATCCTTCACGGAAGCAATCATTGTATGAACTTGTTAAAATAGAAATAAGATTGGGTTTAAAAGATAAAGCCTTGGCTTTTTTAAATGAATACAAGGATCTGTCGTTGTCTGATCCCGCTTTATTAGCATTAAGACAGAATCTTGATGTTAATTATAAATTACATTTGCATCAATGGAGTAAACCATGAATACACAAATAACAGCCGAAGATGTTGAAGAGTCTATGCAAGAAAAGCCTGGTGCGCAGCTAGCGTTTGCTCGTCTTGAGAAAAATCTTAGCGTTGAGTATGTCGCTGGAAAGCTACATCTAAGAACGCGTATTATTGAGTTGCTTGAAGCCGATAATTACCAGAGCATGCCTGAGCCAGTGTTTATTAAAGGGTATTTAAGAGCTTATGCAAAATTGCTCGATATTCCCTATCAACCGTTGCTAGATACGTTTAATCAGCACCATTCAATCGATAGAAAGCTTGAAAAAGCACTGTGGCAGAGTCGTCGTGAAAGCAACAAAGCAGAACATGCCGTTCGTTGGTTAACAGGTATTTTTGTGTTGGTCGTTATCATTGCTGTTGGAATATGGTGGCAAGCTAACAAAGATAATGAACATTTGTTTTCGGCTAACGTTAGTATGAATGAATCGGAGCCAAATGAGCATAATCAATCCGATACAGAGATCAGATTGACTGATTTATCAAAAATGCGCTCTTTATTGTCTTCCAGTGGTCAAGACGTGCTTTTGGAGAAACAAGGTGGCTGAGAGGATCCAGGCCATACGTGGAATGAATGATGTATTGCCCGACCAAAGTGCGTCTTGGCGTTATTTAGAGAAAATATTTGTTGATACCTTAAGTGCTTATGATTATCAAGAAATTCGTTTTCCATTATTAGAAAAAACGCATTTGTTTAAGCGAACCATTGGTGAGATTACCGATATCGTTGAAAAGGAAATGTATACGTTTAACGATTTAAATGGCGACAGTTTAACATTAAGGCCCGAAGGAACTGCTTCTTGTTTGAGAGCATGTCTTGAGCACGGTCTATTACATAATCAGCAGCGCAAACTGTGGTATTTTGGGCCGATGTTTCGCCATGAAAAACCACAAAAAGGTCGTTATCGTCAGTTTAATCAATTTGGTGTAGAGGCATTTGGTATCCATGGCACGGCTATTGAACTGGAGTTGATTTTAATCTGTAAGCGATTGTGGACTAAACTCAATATTTGCCATTCAGTAACCTTACAAGTCAATACGCTGGGTACCTTAGCTGAGCGTCAAATCTGGCGTGATGCATTGATTAAGCATTTTAAACCTCATTTTGAATTGCTTGATGAAGATAGCAAGCGTCGCCTGGATAAAAATCCATTGCGGATATTGGATAGTAAAAATCCACAGATGCAACCGTTGATTGCCAGCGCACCAACTTTACTTGATGTGTTAAGCGAATCTAGTCGTCAACAGTTTAGTGATTTTTGCAAGGGTTTGGATGCATTGGGATTGGCTTATACGATCAATCCTTTTTTAGTTCGTGGATTAGATTATTACGGACATATGGTATTTGAATGGGTGACAGATAAACTCGGTAGTCAGGCTACTGTTTGTGCTGGTGGTCGTTTTGATATGCTTGTTGAACAGTTGGGTGGCAATCAAATGCCTGCGATTGGTTTTGCAATGGGTGCTGAGCGCTTGTTACTTTTGATGGCAGAGCTTGACATAGCAATTCCTGTTGAGTCACCACCTCTTGCGTTTGTAGCGTTTACTTGTGATGAAAGCATGCAAAAAGCATTAATTTTGGCTGAATCTTTGCGTAGTGAGCTAACGTGTAACGTAGTGGTTAATACGGCTGGTGGCGGTTTTAAAAGTCAGTTTAAAAAAGCGGATAAAAGTGGTGCGCGTTTTGCTATTATTCTTGGCGAAAATGAGCTGTGTGATGGGACTGTAACGATCAAAGATTTGCGTGGTTTAGAAGAGCAAGTAACTATTTTTCAAGATGAGTTGAATGGTTACATGAAGTCACGTGCTTAAGTTCAGGAGAGAGTAAGATATGTCAGTTTATATGACGGAAGAAGATCAAATTGAAGCCATTAAAAAATGGTGGAATCGATATAGTGGCATGTTTACGGTGTGTTTATCAATAATTGTGCTAATTTTTTCTGCGTACAAATATTGGATTTGGCATGAGCATAAAATATCACAAGAGGCATCTAATGCTTATGAACACCTCATGTTGGCTCTTTCAAATCAAGATAATAAAAAAGTGAAGGGCTTTGCGAATCAGTTAATAAGCGATTATTCAAAAACTGTTTATGCGGATGTAGCCCATTTGACGTTGGCCAAATTAGATGTTTCTCATGAAAAGTACTCTGACGCACAAAAAGAGCTTCGTTATGTTGCAAAGCATTCTAAAATGGTTGCCTTGCAAGATGTTGCTAAAATTCGATTGGCTCGTTTATTGGTTGCTGAAGAATCATATGATGCCGCTTTGGGTGAGCTTGAAACAATAAAAAACAGTACTTACCTGCCTGTAGTCAGTGAAGTAAAGGGCGATATTTTTGCCGCCACTAATCGGGATTCAGAGGCGTTAATGGCATATCGTGATGCGTTACAAGCGCTCCAGGTTGATGGGTTAGCCAATTTGTTTTTGGAGATGAAAGCCAGTGAATTGGAAGCAAAGATGCATGTTAAAACGAATTAATAACAGTAAGGTTTAATAGTCATTATGAAAAAATGTTTGGTTTTGACAGGGCTTTTCGTATTGCTGCAAAGTTGTACACAACTTGATAATTATATGCTGGGCAAGGACAATACACCGAAACCTTCGCCATTAGCGCCTGTTGCTTTCAAGATTAAGATGACCCCGAATTGGTCGGTTTCCCTCGGAAAGCCGAATAAATCGGCGACTTATTTAAAATTAAAACCCGTTATACGGGGTAATATTATTTATACGGCTGATGCAAGCGGGTTGGTGCAAGCGACTCAAAAGTCGAATGGTCATATTCTTTGGACAAAACAAATAGAGCAGGGTGTTGTGAGCGGACCTACCGTGTCTAATGGTTATATTGCTCTGGGAACAAATGCATCTCATGTTGTCGTATTAAACCAAAGGGATGGTAGTGAAGTATGGCGAGCAAGTGTATCGGGTGATGTACTGTCGAAACCTGCTATAAGTCACCATAAATTGATAGCTAAAACGATTGACGGTAACTTGTATGCATTTGATTTAAAAACAGGGGAAAAAATTTGGGTTGTCGATCATGGTTCTCCTAGTTTAATTTTGAAGGCCAGTTCGTCTCCCGTGATTCTGGATAACACGGTTTTAGTTGGATTTTCTGATGGAAAATTAGATGCTATTGACCTTAACTTAGGCCATGTGGTTTGGCAGAAGAGTATTGCTTATGCCCGTGGTTCTAGTGATGTTGAGCGTCTTGTTGATATTGATGCCGATCCTATTGTTCAAAATAATATTGTTTATTTAGCCAGTTATCAGGGTTACATTGGTGCTTTGTCATTGAGTGACGGGCAGTTTATATGGAATAAACCGGCATCAACGTATAGAAATATTGCTATGGATGCAAGCACACTCTATATGACAGATAGTGACGATGTCGTTTGGGCATATGATAAACATAATGGCCAAATAAAATGGAAACAACCGTCTTTTAAAGCACGGGGTCTGACTGACCCTGTGCTGATGGGGGATCATTTAGTGTTGGGTGATAAAATGGGGTTTTTACATCTTATTTCCACTCAAAATGGTGAGCTTCTTTCACGCACACAACTAAGTGGTGCTATTTATGTATCACCCAGCGTATCTGGTCATCGTGTCTATGTCATGACAGCCAATGGTAAATTAAATTGTATTTCTGTAGGTTGACAACATGATTCCTGTTATTGCTTTAGTCGGTCGTCCAAATGTAGGGAAATCGACCTTATTTAACCGTATTACACGTTCACAAGATGCGCTTGTCGCAGATTTTGCAGGGCTTACTCGCGATAGACAATACGGTGATGCTGTTTTTGAAAAAAAACCGTTCATTGTGGTTGATACGGGTGGTATTGGCGTTGATGATATTGAGATTGATGCGTTGATGTCTAAACAATCTGAGTTCGCGCTTGATGAAGCGGATTTTGTTTTTTTTCTTGTAGACGGGCGTTCTGGGTTAACGGCGGTAGACCGCGATATTGCCAGTCGATTACGAAAATTGAGCAAACCCGTTTATTTAGTTGTGAATAAAACGGATGGATTGGATGAAGATGTGGCTTGTGGTGATTTTCAATCATTAGGCTTCCAACATGTGTTTCCGGTTTCCGCAACGCATGGGCGCGGAACGCCTACGCTCTTAAAAACGCTAACAGATGCCTTTGAAACAACTGATGAGGTCGTGCAAGCCCCAAATAATGCCATTAAAATTGCGTTTGCAGGTCGTCCTAATGTCGGAAAATCAACATTAGTGAATCGAATTTTGGGTGAAGAGCGGGTTGTTGTTTATGATTTACCGGGTACAACACGTGATAGCATCGCGATACCCTTTGAACGTGATGAACAGCACTACGTTTTAATCGATACAGCGGGTGTTCGAAGACGCTCTCGAGTTGATGAAAAAATTGAAAAGTTTTCTGTTATCAAAACGCTTCAGTCAATCAAAGAATCCAATATTTGCCTTATGTTAATCGATGCAAAAGAGGGGTTAACGGATCAAGATCTTCATTTGCTGGGATTTATTGTTGAATCTGGAAAAGGATTGGTTATTGCTGTAAATAAATGGGATGGATTGGATGAGGACCACAAAGAGCATATTCGTTCAGAATTGGCTCGTCGTTTATCATTTGTTCAATTTGCAAAAATTCGCTTTATATCGGCACTTCATGGTAGTGGCGTAGGAACGCTGTTTAAAGATATCTTAGACGCTTATTTGTCTTCAACACAAGCGTTGTCCACACCGAAATTGACGCGAATGTTGCTTGATTTAACCACGCAGCATACGCCTCCATTGGTTAATGGTCGGCGCATAAAGTTACGATATGCGCACACCGGCGGACATAATCCGCCGGTGATTGTGATTCACGGTAATCAATTAGATGCCTTGCCCGATAGTTATAAGCGTTATTTGAATAATGCGTTTACGGCACAGTTGGGTCTTGTGGGGACACCGTTAAAATTAGAGTTTAAAAATAGTAATAATCCCTATAAAGATAAAAAAAATACGTTAAGTCCTCGACAAATTAAACATAGACAGCGTTTATTGAAGCGGGCCAAGCGACGTTAGTATTAGTAAATCAATGCACTGTAAGGATAAGTATTATGCGTTTTTCATTATTTCAACAGTCATTTCCAGGGTTAAGCGATTTAGCAATTGGGTTGTCTGTTGTAGAGCGATTTAGTCTCAAGTCTTCAAATTTTGATTATATTTTAAATACAACGCCAATATCATCAAAAATGTCCTATTTAGAGCAGGTGAATGAAATCGAGCGAACGATGAGTATCTTTAAAAAATTAAATATTGAACCCAGTCGATTTGTTGGTTTGAATGTTGATTTATTAAATCATTATGCTGCAGGTGGAGATATTCAATGCAATCATTGTATTGATGACATTAGTGCATTAATGATGTTGCAAACTTGTCGAGCGGTTGTATCCTATGATTTAGATAGTATTTTGGGTCCTGTCGAATTTCGTATTGGAAAACCTTATGAATATGTTAACTATAATTTGCAAAATGTACCGATTAGTTTAAATCAATTGCCCATTCTTTCAGATAATAACGGTCCATTTGGTAGTCCAAGCTGGTTTAATTTAAAGCCTGTTACATCTGATACAACACGATTCATGACGATTATTTATAGCTTTACAGGGTATCAAGGATTAGAGAGTCAATTGAAGGAAGTTCAGACTTATCAAAAGCTGTACGCACAAGCACAGATTCACTATTCTGCTATTATTTCAGGATGCCCTTCGTTTATTATTCACGATGATATAGAGCATCAATTTAAGATATTAATATAGGCAAGGCTAATGGTATGGACTCATCCCCCCTTTTACCCTGCTATAAATAGATAATGGTAGTTGCGATACATCAAAAAAGCATATTGAATATTTTGCGCCCTTCATGTTATTATTTTGGTATCATTGTTTTCTATATAAGAGCATCAAGTGGATAAAATACGTGAATGTATTCAACAGCTCCATTACCTACGCTTAGTTTCGAATGCTGATAAAGCCGATTTTTTAGCACAAATATCAAGTCATACTCGTTCTTTAGATATCGTAATATTGATTGAAAAGATTCTAAAACACCGTTTGTTGTCTCGAGATAATTTTGAATCCATATTCGATGCGTTGATCCATCATCCAGAACCAAGTCAATTAGTGAATACATTGATACAATTTAAAAACATGCATCAGCAATTTGATGTTACTGACGATTATCAAACGGCTTTATTAAATGTTTTGAACAAGTCTGGCATGTGGCAAATGTTATTACAAATTAAAGAGATACATCAAGATTCGTCTGCTTTAAAAAAATACGAAAGCAATGAGGTATTAAAGCGCTCGTTGAAAAAATTAAAAAAACACGCACACGACCTGTTTTCTACTAATGAGACTGAACATTGTTTGTGTCTTTTGCAAAGTAAAGACTTTGATTCGATGCTCGATGCGTTGATACTTTTAAAAACCGTTGATTTTTTACCTGCGAACTTTCGATATAGTCTCGTAAAATCTGATGATCCAAAATCAGTTGTTGAAGCTATTTGCGAATATTCGATGTTATTTCAGGGTGATGAGGCGGAAGAAAATCTAGCCTTAATTGTTGAAGAGATAAAGCCTTCTAAGTTTGCTTCGGCTTTATTATTACTTCAAAGCTTGGATATCTCAACTGAACACAGACTGCTTGTTAAGAAAATTCTGCTCAATTCTGATAATCCTAAACTGTTCGTTGACTGTATAAAAGAAATGTACAACAAACTGGGATCGTTTTTATTGGATGTTGATAATATCAATGCTATTTTCTCAGTTTTGATACAAACCAAAAAGTTATACAAAAGAGATATACAGGCTTTATTTAATTTTTTTGATAACGGTTTGTTTACATCGAACAAAATGAAGCATACTTGCATCAACTTAATATTAAGCTCATTAGCTCCATCTGAAATAATAAGCGCGCTGAATTGTCTCAAAAAAGAAAATTTATTAACCGATGATCATATATATATATTAAACTATGCCGACCCAGAAAATATGGCTAAGGCTCTTTGCACAGTCAATAGAAGTCGATTTAAGACGAAATTATTTGAATTTTTTAATAGCTATCCATTATCAAATCTCTCAGAAGAGGGGTTTGAAAAATTAAAGAAACAATTACCACATTATATTTTACCAAAACATCAGTCACTTGATAGCATCTCATATACGGACGCTATTGATATTGAATTCGACTTATCTGAGACTAAGCTACTTATTGATACGCTTAATGAATCTAATGACCCGGCTTCTACTGGTTTAATTGAAGAGGTTGGTGTGGCAAAACTATACGCTTTTTTGTCTAAAAAATTGGTTCTTATTAAACAGTCAATAGATTTATTAAACCAATTGATAATGGATCAATTAATAATCAAAAAAAAAGCATCGTATCAGCTAAATAGGTTGTCTAATGTAATAAAGAAAAAGGATGATATAAACAAGCTCATGGAGTTATTTAAAAAAATGAGACAGCTTCACATTTTTTCAACTGAGTGTAAACAAGAGCAATTTAATCATTTTATCGATTTCTCATCAAAAGTGGGCTCTATCGATCGTCTTCATTACATTATAAATGTCCTTACTAGTGTATATCCAGATACACTTGAGCGATTTAGGGTGTGTTTTTATACGAAACTGAATGAAAATGTATCCGACTTAATTCAGCACTATGAAAAAATATTAAGACACCCCAATTGCTTTACGCGATATTGGGAGCTAATTACGTCACCTATATGTGATGAAGATAATCTGCAATTAAGACACACTAGAGCCAAATTATTGAAATCTCTTATTGACTCTCAACTATTCAACCCTGAAAATGAACGGAAAGTATTAGACGCGTCAAGTGAGGTTTTAAGTCCCTACAGTTATAGACATCGAAATCTAGAATTTTATCGATCGCAGCGTTATTTTGATTATTTGGTTAATCCGCATTACACAAATATTGATAAGCAAAATGTATTACATGTCGTGCAGGATTTTTCTACATTTTTAGAGATTCCAGAACGATGTGAGTTTTATTTAAATTATATACTTGACCATGCTTTTGATGAAAATATGTTAACATCAATACGAGTCCAAGCCTATTTGTTGCGATCGCTTACTGAATCGAAAATATTTAATCCTGAGAACGAGCAAAAAGTGTTAAATGCTTCAGCTAATGTTCTTCAAATTTATTATTCAAATATATACGAAGCTCGTTATATCAAACTATATCGTTCACAACGTTACTTTGATTTTTTATTGAATGAACAATACAATTTGATTAATAAAAAAAACCTGTCTACTGTCATGCATTATTTTTCTGGATGTTTTAATACGACTGTACGAACTGATTTTTACCTGGATTATATCGTTAATCATGCGGATGTGCTTTTAGATGTTGAAGTGTTGAATGCATTTTCAAACACGCCAGACCATTTGAGAACGCCCGTGTTTATTAATGAAATACTAAACCTATGTTCTCAAAACACAACAAAGCAGTTACGAATACAATCGATTTGTGCTTACATCAATCAGCGAGTATTAAACCGGGATGATAACAATCCCATTCAACAAATTAATTATGCACAAAGTGTTCACGCTAGTAGTGTCGAGAAATCAGCTTTTGAGTCCGCCAAGCGATTGCATGAATTATACCATGGACAATATGTATTAGCTCATAATCTTCACACAGTAAAGCAAGCAATCTTAGAATTTATCAATACAGACGACACCAATTCAGCCCATTCGTTAAGAAATAATGCGGCCAAACGCTATTTAGAGCGTATTGATACGACTAACTATTATAATTCGTTTTCCAAATTAAATGTAGAGCAACTTTTGTTATGTTGCTGGGAAGGGATTCATGATAAAGCACGACGTTTGGTCAGCCTTGATGATGCAAAGCAAGCCTTAATAACCGGATTGTACGAAATTCAACGGGGTTATAATTTAAACGAAGACAATGTGGATGACGGTGCTGAAGACCGTCCTATTTGTTTAAAGGGAACATTTATTAAATTAGTTTCTAGTTTGAATAAAATCCACTCGGCAGTTGATATTATTTTTATTACATCGAAGCAGGCGAGTATGAAACTTCCTGCAGTCGTTAAATCATGTTTAGATGTTTATTTGAAAGAGCAACAAAATTTTCTGAGTCGACAACACTTCTTGGCCTTATTAGAACGCTTGCAGGAAGACGGTGTGAAGTATGTTGAGAATGAAATAAAAGAACAAGTCGCTTCTTTGATGATGGATGAGTTTGGTTCGTTATATAATAGCAATGACCAACATATTGGTTTTGTAAATCTTTTAAATGCTTTTGAGTTCGTTGATGTATCCTCTATTATTGATTCTTATCAAAAAAGAAGCATTGAATCTATTTTCGCGGAATGTGCGGCGGCGAGTTCCTCAGAGAGTACGGGACTACCAATCAGGTCGTTGGGCTTTTTTCCTACGCAACCGAATAAGAATGATGATTTCAATAATTTAGAAATATCTAATAACGAGGCGGCTGATGATGAGGAAGAGGGTATTCAGCCTCCAGGTAAAAGATTGAAAAAATAGGATTTTTGGGCTTTAAGCGACGCTTCAAACACGGCTCCCGTAACCTGTTCACGGGAGCTAACTTTATGTTACAAAGTGAATTGTTTGGAAAAATAACTAGTGAGCTTGTTTACATCCTCTTGCATCATGCATAGTCCCAGTTTAGTTCGTCTCCAAATGACATCCTCAACCGTTCTGGCCCACTCTTCATGTATTAAATAATCCACTTCAACCTGATACAAAGTGTCAGCAAAACAGATGCCGAGGTCGACTAGATTTTTACATCCATTTAAAAGCGTTTCTGTTTTTGTACCGTAGCTGTGGATGTAACGTTCTAATGTTTTATGGTCTAACCAGTGGTATTTGCTCTTGGCATAAACCTTATAGTCCTCAAAGCACATATCATCAAGTGTTGCTCCTGGAAGGGGGTAATTGGGTGTATGCGAGTCTGGTATATCAGGAAATAGGGGTCGTAATAGATTAAGAGCCGTTTCAGCTTGTCTACGATACGTTGTGATTTTACCGCCAAAGAGTGTTACGGAGGGTGCAGGTTGATTTTCATAATCGCATAGATAATCACGACTTAAAGCGGTCATATTTTTACCTTTGACTGAAATTAATTGTCTGACACCACTCCAACTGTTGATGACGTCAAGGTTTTGTAATTTTTTATCAAAGTAATGATTGATGGTATTTAGTAGATAGTTTATCTCCGATGCTTCTATTTCAATGCTAGAAAACGGGTTTTTAACAGGAACTTCTGTAGTGCCAATTAGACTGAACCCGTGATAAGGAACAACAAAGACGATTCGATTCGCATCGTCTTGTAACATATATGCATGATTACCCTCATACAATTTGTTGACGACAATATGACTGCCTTTAATCAGTGAAACGGCATGATCTAATGGAATGCTTAGTAGTTTATTTACAGGCTCCACCCATGGCCCCGCTGCATTAATAATGGCTTTGGCTTTGATGTGAATGATTTTTTTTCCTTTTGTCTCTAACGTCAATACCCATTGATTATCTTGAGTTTCTGCATGAATTAATGCCGTTTGAGTGAGTATCGTTGCACCATGTTCACGGGCTTGTATCGCGTTGGCTATCGTTAAACGAGCATCATCGGTCGTACAATCGTAAAACAGAAAGCCGTTGTTCAGTGATGATGATAAAGGTGTTAAGTAGGATGATTTTTCATCTCGATGAATGCGTCGGCTTTTAGGTAATCCATTATGACGGGTTAGATTGTCATAAATAAAAAGACCTAATTTTAAAAGCCACGCGGGGCGTGTGCTGATTGTTTGAGGTAAAAAAATAGGGAGAGGATTGACGAGATGGGGTGCGAGTTTTAATAATCGACGGCGTTCTTGTAGGGATTTTTTAACCAGTGGGAAGTCAAAATATTCAAGATAACGCAAACCACCATGAATCAATTTCGTGCTGCTGGATGAGGTTTTTGATGCCAGGTCATCCTGTTCGCATAATAAAACCGATAAACCGCGTAACGGCGCATCAGCGGCACATGCACAACCGTTAATTCCACCGCCGATAACTACGACATCAAAAAGCATATTATCCAGTTCTGCCATTTGACGCCTCCTTGGTCAATTTGATTTCATTTTAAATCAAATCTCTCTTTTTTTCACCAGTATAGAGCTGGCGGGGTCTACCAATTCGAGAGTTGGACGCAGTCATTTCCATCCAGTGAGACATCCAGCCTGTTGTGCGAGCTAAAGCGAACACGACGGTAAACATATTCGTTGGTATACCAATCGCACTGAGCGTTATTCCTGAATAAAAATCAACATTTGGGTAAAGTTTTTTTTCAATGAAATAGGGGTCCTCTAACGCAATTCGCTCGAGCTCCATGGCAACCTTGAATAGCGGCTCATCTTGAGCGCCAACGGCTTGCAGAACCTTATGGCATGTTTCACGCATCACTTTGGCGCGCGGATCATAGCTTTTATAAACACGATGACCAAACCCCATTAAACGAAATGAATCATTTTTATCTTTTGCACGGGCAACATATTCGCCAATTCGGCTAATGTCGCCAATTTCTTTGAGCATATTCAAACATGCTTCATTCGCTCCACCATGAGCGGGTCCCCATAACGCACTAATGCCCGCTGAGATACACGCAAAGGGGTTCGCGCCGGTAGATCCTGCGAGTCGCACGGTTGATGTGGATGCGTTTTGTTCATGATCGGCGTGCAAGGTAAATATTTTATCCATGGCATCAACAATCACAGGATTGGGTATGAAGTTTTCAGACGGCACACCAAACATCATATACAAAAAGTTTTCAGCATATGACATTTTGTTTTGTGGATACATGTAGGGTTGCCCGATAGAGTATTTATAACTCATGGCAGCTAATGTTGGCATTTTAGCAATGAGGCGGATAGCGGTCGTGTATCTATCTTGTTGTTTATCCAGATCCGTTGAATCATGATAAAACGCCGACAGAGCACCGACAATACCCACCATAATGGCCATTGGATGAGCATCTCGACGAAAGCCATTTAAAAAATTATATATTTGTTGGTGCACCATGGTGTGATTATTAACTAGCGCACTAAATTGCTTTGTTTCATCAGCATTAGGTAAATTGCCATTTAAAAGTAAATAACAAATGTCTAAGAATTTTTTCTTTTCAGCTAATTGTTCAATCGGGTAGCCACGGTATAGCAATATGCCTTTGTCACCATCGATATACGTAATTTTAGATTCACATGCTGCGGTTGACATAAAGCCTTGGTCATAAGTGAACACGTCGTGTGTCCCAAGCTGGCTAATATCGATAACATCATTACCTAATGTTGGGCTGTATACAGGTAGCTCAATAGGGGCTTTACCATCGATACGTAGTTCTGCAAATTTATCTGTCATAGAAAACTCCTATGTTTATGAAGTGAGCTAATGGCCACCTATGTTAAACTGTTGTTTGATAACCGCAAATGTAAAATGAGTTTAGTTGTAATTGAATTAAAAGACAAGGATTGCGACTGAACGTGTTACACTATGCGCACAAAAATAGATCATTTTTTGGGGACCAAAGCCCAATAAGTCTCACACATTGACGAGGTAACAGCATGATTACATTAAACCAGTTGGGCATGACCTTTGGCGATAATCTTCTTTTTTATGATGTGAATTTAAATCTCAATGCCGGTCACTCATATGCCTTGGTTGGTGCAAATGGCTGTGGTAAATCAACGTTTTTTAAGTTGGTGACGGGTGAAGAAGAGTTGACCTCGGGCGAGATTATCATTCCTAAAGATGCATCTATAGGGTGGTTGAAGCAAGATCAATTCCGTTACGAAGACACGCCGATCAAAGACATTGTTTTAGAAGGAAAGCCCGCATTATTTCAAGCTCTACAAGAAAAAGAGACGTTATTAGCCTTAGAAGACTGGGATGATAAGGTAGGCTTTCGATTTGCAGAGCTTGAAGAAACAATTTTTCATTTCAATGGCTATAATGCATCCGTAGAAATCGAGCGTATTCTAGTGGGCTTAGGTATTCCGGTAGACTACCATGAGAAGCCTCTAAAGAGCTTGTCAGGGGGTTATAAGCTACGAGTATTGCTCGCACAAGCCTTATTTCAAAACCCGTCAATTTTGTTACTGGATGAACCCACCAATCACTTGGATATTATATCGATTCAATGGTTGGAAAAATTTTTGAAAAACGAATTTGATGGGCTTGTCATTTTCATATCGCATGACCTTGAGTTTATCGATAACTTAGCTGATTTTATCCTCGATTTAGATTACGGTGAAATCAGGCAATACCGAGGCAATTACGAGCGTTTCTTATCTGAAAAGCAATTGGTTCAGGAGCAGAAATTAGTTGAGCGAAAAAGTGCTGAAGAAAAAGTAGCACACATGCAAAAATTTGTAGACCGTTTTAAAGCGAAAGCCTCTAAAGCGGGTCAAGCAAAATCACGAATGAAGATGATCGACAAGGTTAAAATTCCTGACCTTGTGAATTCCTCACGAATTGCCCCTCACTTTAATTTTGTGCCTAAGCGTCCATCAGGTAAACAAGTGTGTAAAATTGAGAATTTGAGTAAATCCTATCAAGATAAACAATTATTCAAGTCACTCAATCTTGAAATAAAACGAGGCGATAAAATTGCAATCATGGGTGTGAATGGTAGCGGTAAATCAACGCTTGTTAAAATTTTAATGGATTTGGTGTCACGTGATAGTGGCGATATTACCTGGGGTAATGAAGTCCGAATCAGTTATTTTTCTCAAGACCACCATGAGCTCTTAAATAAATCCATGAGTGTTTTAAATTGGTTAAATGATCTGGCAACGGGACATACGGAACAGCAGGTACGGAAAGTCTTGGGTCAAATGTTGTTTGTTAAAGATGAGGTGGATAAAGATATTTTAGCACTCAGCGGTGGTGAGTCAGCTCGATTATTACTGGCAAAAGTGATATTAGAAGCGCCTAATGTGTTGATTCTTGATGAACCGACAAATCACATGGATATTGAAACCATTGATGTACTGGCTAAGGCGTTATGTGATTTTACCGGGACGCTTATTTTTGTGAGTCATAATCGCTACTTTATTGAAAAAATAGCGACTCGTATTTTGTATTTTTCCGAAACGTCGAAAATTAGGGATTTTAAGGGGAGTTATGCGGATTTTTCGTTTGAATAAAATACGCAATAGCCAATTCTTGCGGAGTAACGATGTTTATGAGCTTACTAGAGTGGCGTGATGAAAAGTCTCCTCTGATTTTTTTTGCTTCACCTTGTTAACGAAGCTTTATTTCTTGTAAGTCTTTTAAGGCATCACTAGCTGATGCTCTATCATCCTAAAAAACGCAGTTGCAACGATCGATCACCGTAAGCGTTTAATAAACCCCATCTTTTAATCCCCCACCCCAACCCGGATACTCCCAAGCATTGAATCAGAAAGGCGTATTTGATGAGTTCCGAAAA
>JAJZSG010000145.1 GCA_021849905.1 Pseudomonadota bacterium | reverse complement strand
ATCTTCTCAGTTGTTTGATTTAGACGAGTTTCCTTTGCTTGATATCGAGCATGCTGTTGCGAGAATAGGTAATAAAGTGATGTTACTTGATATGTTACGTTTGATGGCGATGCAAGAGATTCCCAAAGATGAAGATGCTTTGAAAAGGGCTTATGAGATATCTGATTGGAGCACAATTGAAAAATTGGCACATAAAATGAAAAGTGGCGCCGTATATTGTGGGACCTTTAAAATGCAATACGCCTGTCAATACCTTGAGCGTTACGCCAGAGCCGGACACACTCAGTTGCTCGAACATTTATATCGACAACTCTGTCAGGTTTTACATGATACAAAAGAAACGATTCTAAGTATTTCGATAAACCGATTTGAGGGTAGTAGTGGTTAATTTTAGGAGCTGCTCAGTTTTGTATTAAATTTTTTCAAAAAAGCGTTCAAAAAAGCTTGCCAAATAAAGTGAAGGCTTATATACTTGCCTCAAGTTGATGCGGGGTGGAGCAGCCTGGTAGCTCGTCGGGCTCATAACCCGAAGGTCGTAGGTTCAAATCCTGCCCCCGCTACCAACACAAAATTTAAAACCCCATTTTTGGGGTTTTTTATTATCTATTTTTTGTAAAAACGGATTTTAGTTCAATTGTTGGGCCAAGGCCCAACTTACGTTTTTTTGTAGGCTGGGCCTTGGTCCAGCATGGTAACCAAAACAGTTCCGGTAGAGCCAAAAAATTAAAACGAGAAGTATATGATTCAGAATGATATTATACAGCTGATACAACCCACTGTCGAAAGTATGGGTTATTGTCTATGGGGCTGTGAATACCTGGCACAAGGAAAACATTCATTACTGCGTGTTTATATCGATAAAGTGGATGGTATTGGTGTTGAAGATTGCGAGAACGTTAGTCGTCAAATCAGTGCGTTGTTGGACGTTGATGATCCTATTCCTGGCCAATACAGTTTGGAAGTGTCATCACCAGGTGTCCCAAGGCCATTGTTTAGTCGTGACCAATACCAACGTTATGTCGGTTTAGAGGCTCAAATTAAATTATATAAACCTGTTGCGGGCATGCGTAAATTTGTTGGTACGATTGTGTCAGCAGATGACAACACCCTCATTCTTTTGATTGATAAGAAAGAGCAGGATTTTCTTTTTTCTAACATTGTGAAAGCAAATTTGACGGTCTAGTGAGGCGAACAATGAGCAAAGAATTGTTATTAGTTGCTGAGGCATTATCGAACGAGAAAGGCGTAAGCAAGGGTGTTGTTCTTGAGGCTATTCAGTCCGCACTAGAATCAGCAACCCGTAAATTGGCGGGGGCGGACTTAGGCGTTCGCGTTATACTTGACCCGCGTACGGGTGAGTACGAAACATTTCGTTATTGGGATGTTGTTGCTGACGATGCATTGGAATCGCCTGACCGTGAACTGACGTTGGCACAAGCACAGGAACGAAAGCCCGATGTTATTATCGGGGAGCGCATTGAAGAAAACATGCCTTCAATCGAATTTGGACGTATTGCGGCTCAAACTGCACGTCAAGTTATTGTACAGAAAATTCGTGCTGCAGAGCGCGACCTGGTTATTGAGCAATTCAAAAGTCGCCTAGGCCAGTTAGTTTATGGAACGGTTAAAAAAGTAACACGAGATAATGTCATTATTGATCTCGGTGGAAAAGCTGAAGCCTTTATGCCAAGAGCCGAAATGCTGCCACAGGAAATGTTTCGCCCCAATGATCGTGTTCGTGGTTATCTTTATGATATTGCTGATCAATTTCGTGGGCCGCAGTTATTGGTTAGCCGTGTTCGTAAAGAGATGTTGATTGAATTGTTCCGCATTGAAGTTCCCGAAATCGGTGAAAATATTATTGAGATCAAGGCCGCGGCCCGTGAGCCTGGTAATCGAGCTAAAATTGCTGTGAAAACAAATGATGGCCGAATTGATCCCATTGGTGCTTGTGTGGGTATGCGTGGTGCACGTGTTCAAGCGGTTTCCAGCGAGCTAGGTGGTGAACGTGTGGATATTATTTTGTGGGACGATAACCCTGCTCAACTTGTAATTAATGCGATGGCTCCCGCAGACATTTCATCAATTGTTGTCGATGAAGACTCGCATACAATGGATTTAGCCGTTCATAAGGATCAACTATCCCAGGCAATTGGCCGTAATGGTCAGAATGTCAGATTGGCCAGTTTGTTGACCGGTTGGACATTGAATGTGATGACAGTAGAGGAATTTGAAGGAAAAAGTCAGGAAGAGTCGACTAAAATTGTCAACCTATTTATGGCGGCACTTGAAATAGATGAAGAAATAGCATTGCTCCTGGTTAGTAACGGTTTTTCTTCGTTAGAAGAAGTGGCTTATGTTCCTAAAGATGAACTGTTGGCCATTGAAGAGTTTGACGAAGATATCGTTGATGAACTACGAAATCGTGCGAATGATACATTATTGGCGCAAGCGCTGACTTCTGGTGATGATTTGGCTGGTGACGTTGCAAGTCTTGCATCGATGGATGGAATGACCGATGCTTTGGTTAAACAAATGGCGTCCATAGGTATTAAAACAATGGATGATCTGGCTGAGCAATCTGTGGATGAGCTTCTTGAGCTTGACGGCATGACTGAACAACAAGCAGCAGCGTTGATTATGAAAGCACGTGAACCTTGGTTCAAATGACATACAAAACAGGAACGAGTTCTGAAATAATGTTTTAAGGCACAAAGCTGTTTACGTTGCTTGAATGCCATAACAAGTCGTTTTTCAGAGTCGCTCTACAGATACTTAAGAATTAAGAGCAGTCCCGCTAAGGGACAGTCGAAAGAGGATTAAATTATGGCGGATGTGACGGTTAAACAGTTGGCTCAAGTTGTGGGTATTCCTGTTGAGCGATTATTGACTCAGTTACAGGAAGCTGGATTATCGATTACAGATGAGCAACAAGTTGTTAATGAAGAACAAAAGCGCGCTCTCTTGAGTCATCTGAAAAGTACGTCTAATCGTACGGAAAATGCAGTACCGGATAGAATTACGTTAAGGCGAAAAAGTGTATCGCAAGTCACATTAGGCCATGATGCTCATAGCGGCAAAACAGTTAATGTTGAAGTGCGTAAAAAACGAATTTACGTTAAGCGCAGCTCGTTACTTGATAAACCTGCCGAGCCTGAAGTTGTAGATAATTCAGAGTCAGAATTGGATGAAACACGATTGTCTGTAATTGATGTTGCGGAACCTACTGTGTCAGACCTTGATATTCCTGAGGTCGGTGAATCCATAAATGAATCCCAACAGGTGGTTCAAGACGATATGCCTGCAGAAAATATAGAGTCAGCTGTTGATGATACTGTGGTTGAATCCGTCATTGTTGAAGAGCAAAAAACAGAAAAAGCAGCCAAGAAAAAAGTGGTTTCGAACGATGCACCTGAAACTGCGAATACAGATTTTAAAAAAGGTAAAAAGAAAGGAAAGTATCAACCGCCTAGGCGGAATGAAAGTGATAATGAACAGGCTATGCATGCAAAGCGCAATAAGCCAAAGCGTCGTAAGGGCCATGAAAAATCTGAAAAATACCGAGAAGCGGAAGAATCATTGACGCATGGTTTTGCAATGCCAACGGCGCCAACTGTATACGAAGTTTTAATTCCTGAAACTATCACGGTTGCAGAACTTGCTAAGCGCATGTCAGTTAA
>JAJZSG010000144.1 GCA_021849905.1 Pseudomonadota bacterium | reverse complement strand
AATCGGGATAATACTCTTAACATTCCAAACACGTATAATTTACAAACCCGTGCATCCGTTGATTGGTCAGGACCTATTGCAGAACTGACTAAGCGAATTGCCAAAGCCGCACACTTTCGTGTTCGCATACTCGGACAAGCGCCTGCTGTACCTATTCTAATCAGTCTAAATTTAAAAGATCAGAGTTTAGCCGAAATTTTACGTAATATTGATTATCAAGCTGGTAAAAAGGCTTATATTCACGTTTACCCTAACAGTCAGGTTATCGAATTACGCTATGTTAATATTTATTCGTAGTTTATTTGTCGGAATGATGGCCTTACTCATCAGCGCCTGTGCGCCGACATCGAACAGGCAAGTTGGCGACACGGAGTCTCTAGCTGGTCTGCAAGCCATGACGAACACAAAAAGAGCAACGCTCAGCAGCAAACCAACCACGGGAAAAATTCGTGAAATGGCGCTTAAAGAAACGGCTTTAAGCTTAGGCGCTCAGTCCGGTCTCGCCTGGCGTGCTAAATATATAGACGATCAACTAGTCAGACAAACCCGAAATCTGGATAAAATCTATGATTTTAATGCCCTGGTTTTAGAACATAATGTTCTACCCCCTGTTCTGCTTGAAGGACGCAACACGCTTAATCTTGCGGATACGCAAACCATTCGTGTGTCTAATCGAACTTATAAAGTTGCAAAACAAGCACGCTTTATTACAACACCTCCCGACTGGAGGCAATACTTGTGGATGGATTATAAAAAACCTGAATACCCGAATGTCACGCTACTACCCATCAACAAAGAAGAGCGTTATATCTGGAAAGCCTATGTTGCTAAAGGCTGGGATAATGGCGTAGAACAAGCCAATACTATCCTTGAAGAAAGCATCGCCCGAATCAAAGAAGATTTTATTGGCATGATTTTATACCGCAAGCTATTGGCGATGAACATGGTTTCACCACCCTACGTATCAAATACCGATTTAGGCGTTACCGGTGATGGAGACGAAATTCACATCGACGACCGCGTATTACGTATCACAGCCTTACCTGCTTTAAACGTGAATAGCAACGAGTGGCGAGCTGCCGTTGCTAAAGATGAGAATGCTTTAGAGCAATTTAAAGATATGGAAAAACAAATTGCATCAGCAACCATCACGATTACCAGCAAAACCTGGCAACCGTTAATCACACCCAAATAGGCGAGATAAGCCATGCATATTAATCTCATGCCCGATGAGCCCACCCGTTTTACACCGGTGTTTATGGATAAAATGCTTGAACACGCTCAACGATTTGATGCGTCTGATATCACCATTCAAACCGGTTCACCCATTTATATTGAAGTGTATGGCGTGTTGATGAAAGTCACCAATCGCTCATTATCTAATACAGAACTGGGTGACTTAATCAATTCCATTTATGGCCCCAACGGCACAGCACAGCTTCTATCGGGCAAAGACATAGACACGCATTACGAATTTCGTCCCAATCGAGGTGTTCGTTATCGATATCGTATTAATGCAACCGCTTGCTTAGTTGACGGGCATGATGCCATACAAATTACCTTACGAACCATCCCAACCACCCCGCCTAAACTTGAAACCATGGGGCTACCTGACAGTGTGCTTGAGGCTATCGCACCTCAGGAAGGGGTTGTCTTTATTACAGGCTCCACAGGCTCAGGAAAATCGACATTATTAGCATCCATTATCCGTGATCTCATTGAAAATGAAGATTCTAACCGCAAAGTCTTAACCTATGAATCACCCATTGAATTTGTTTATGATGAAATTGAAACCATTTCAGCCGTTGTAAGCCAATCAGAAATTCCAAGACACCTCCCTTCATTTGCTGAAGGAGTACGAAATGCATTACGACGCAAGCCCCGTCTAATTATGGTGGGTGAGTGTCGGGATTCTGAAACCATCAGTGCCACATTAGAAGCCGCGCTAACCGGCCATCCCGTATACACAACACTGCATACATCAGGAGTTGCCGAAACCATTCGACGGCTTGTTACCTCATTTTCTGGCGAAGAACGTCTTGGGAGAACAATTGATATTTTAGAAACCATCCGGTTATGTATTTGGCAAAAATTAGTACCAACCGTGGATGAGAAGCGCGTTGCGTTAAGAGAGTATTTGGTATTTAACGAGGCCATACGTGACAAGCTTTTGGAGAGCAACCCGAATGACGTCACCACAACCACTCGAAACCTCGTTCGTGAACATGGCCAACTCATGACCGTTGATGCAAAGGATAAATTTCAAAATGGGATCATTAGCGAGCGTGTGTACAAACTAATTATTGCGGGCACTAAAGCTTATCAGCAATAATTGTTGCCCTGCATTATCAAACTGCCACAATATTTTATCCACCGCCTCCGCCTCCAGCCGCAGCACCACCGGCCGCAGCACCGCCAGCATCAACAGCAGCGCTCTCACCACCTGTTGCAGCGGCCTTGGCGGCTTCAGTTGCAGCACCCTTAGCTGACTTAGCAGCCTGAGCTTCAGCAACACCCGTTTCCTCACCAGCTTTATCAATCTTACCTTTGAGCTCTTCACCCCATTGAGCCGTCTGTTGACCGGTTTGCTCAGCATGTCCGCCTATCCAACGTAATATATTGTCTGGCAACATATAGATTAGTGGGAAAGACTTTTGTGCGACAGTAATATACAGCGTTGCATACACGACCATCGAGAAAAATCCACCATATAATCCGGCCCAACTTACATAACCGGTACCCCCTTTCCACGGAGTAAATACACCCTCTGAGGCACTTGAACCTTGAATAAACTGGATGATATGAGAAAAACCGCTGTTTAATACCCACACACTCACATAACACAGTGCAATGCCTGCAATATAGCCAATAATCATCATCGAAGGCCTTAAAAAGACGTTCAATAAAATCATAATGGCCTGCTCACCTTTACCCATCATGCCTTCACCTTCCGGATGAGTAACCCCTAATGCAACGATAGGGGCTGCAACCATCGCTTCAATCACGGCTCCAAGCCACGCGATAACGCCAAAGGTAAAAATAGTATACGGAACCAATGGAACATAATAGGCCGTCGAAAAACCAATCGTCATGAAAATGCCTATCCATGAAATGAAAAACGGTGAGGCAATAAGAATCAAAGCTGTAACGAACATTCCAAGAATGACGCCATAAATGGGTATCATAAAAGTCATCACAACGAGGTTAACCAACTGAAAGAAAAAATCAATTGATTCGTTAATAAAATACGTTCCCATACTCGCCAAAGCTACAATCGGATTTGCGCCTGGATTTTGAATAAAGGACATACCATTCTGTAACATCCGCTGCAAAATCATCAAAGGCATAGACAATACAGCAAACAATACATCATCTTCGAGGTTAGTCATGGTGTTATAAAAGAAATTAATAATCGGCTGCAATATATCATTGTAAATCCCACCAACAATATCTCCGGCTATACAAATTCCCAATATTTTGCCACAGGGAAAACTGGTGCTCGGTAACAATGGTTGACCCGTCGTAATAGTAAATCCAAAATTCATATTAAACTTCGGCGCCGTCAATCCCGGCTGCCCACCTGGAGGCTGAATAATGAGCGAATTGACGGTGAATCCAAATACCGATGATGCAACTTGTTGCGTTGTTGCCAAGGTGGACGTAGTTACAGGCTGTGGTGCTGACGTTAATGCCGAGGGCGATGGACTTCCTGTAATCAGAT
>JAJZSG010000143.1 GCA_021849905.1 Pseudomonadota bacterium | reverse complement strand
CATTTCAACGTATAAGGTATTTTCAAGGGCATTAGCGCGTAAATAATCAAAGGTAATGTCATAGTAATCTTGGGGTGTTTTGATGAGTGCAGCGAGCGTGTCATACACCTGAAGAAAATGTAAAAAATCTCGTGATAGATAGCTTTGGTTATCCGGTGCGATTAATCCCTCAGGTATCGTTAATTTGTTACGGTGAGCCAGTTTATGGGCGAGCTCAGGGGTGATTGTCCCCTCTAAGTGAACGTGCAGTTCGGCTTTTTTGATTGACATGCTATTTCTTATGGATGGATTCATGGTAACTTTATTAAAAAACCGTTAAAATTACTAGCTATAGTTTAATTTTGCTTAATACATTTGTTGTGCTTGCTTGCACGTCATCCCGAGCGTAGTGAGGGATCTCCAAGCTTGTGACACGGTATCCTGCTCTTACGTAGATCCTTCGTGACGCTCGGGATGACTTAGGGGGCGAGCAGTTAAATCACAACAATCAAAAATAAAGCGTTGTTTGGGAGTAGAGCATGAACAGTTATGATATCGATAAAGCGTATGTTAGTCCTTATGATCGCTTTTTATTTGAATTTAACGCGACTCATGAGAACTCAGCATCGCAATTAAAAGAAATTAAAAAATATCAGAAAATTTTTGCCATGAGGGATGCGCCAAAGCCTATGGATGCCGATGATAAAATTTTAGCGGATTTTTAGGAATCATCATGAGCATATGGTTTAAAGCGTTTACTCCAGAGGATTTCAATAAGCGTGGCTTAAATACGCTTGCAGATTTTTTGGGAATTCGCTTTACCGAGGTTGGTGAAGAGTCATTAACTGCAATTATGCCAGTGACGGATCGTGTTCGTCAGCCATTAGGCATTGTCCATGGTGGCGCTAACGTTGCATTGGCCGAAACCGTGGCGAGTACAGCAGCTAATGCGGTGCTGGATATTGAGCGCTATTACTGTGTGGGTTTAGAAATCAATGCCAATCATATTCGTTCAGTCAGAGAGGGCATAATAACCGCGATAACTCGTCCGGTGCATATTGGCCGCACCACTCAAATCTGGCATGTTGATTTGTTTAATGATGATGGAAAACAAACTTGTGTTTCAAGAATGACCGCGTCAGTGATTGCTCGGTCTTAAGGGAGGCATATGATCCAAAAAAATAGCCCGTATGCATGGTTTATCTGGGCATTGGGTACATCATTTTTTTTTCTGGAATACATCGTTCGAGTGTCTCCAGGCGTTCTCGTTCAACAGCTGATTGAGGCGTTTCGTATTAATGCTTATCAGTTGGGATTATTATCGTCTGCGTTTTCTCTATCTTATATATCGATGCAAATTCCCGTAGGAACCTTGGTTGATAAATATAGCGTGAGGTGGTTGATTGGTTTTATGGCATTGTTGTGTGCGTGTGCAACCTTTTTATTTGCATCAACCGAAACCTTTCCTTGGGCTGTATTTGCGCGTTTTTTGATTGGTATTGCGGGTGCCTTTGCGTTTGTTGGTGCATTGAAAATAGCAACGTTATTTTTTTCGCCCAATCATTTTGGTTTTCTTGCCGGCATGACGCAAGCTTTGGGCATGTTGGGTGCGTCAGCCGGTGTAGGCCCTTTGTCTGCACTGGTTGCTTCCCAAGGGTGGCGTCACACATTAATCGGATTGGCTTTTTTAATCGGCATTTTGTCACTGTTGATTTTTATCTTAGTGAAGGATAAACCGGTTCATCAATTTTCAGGCACACGCCCTTATCACTCTGTTTGGATGGGCGTCAAGACGGTATTTAACAGTAGGGATATTTGGATTAACGTTTTGATCATCGGGTTACTTTATGCGCCTACCATGGTTTTTGGTGAGCTTTGGGGTCCGTTGTATATCACGCGTGTTTATCAAATATCACCTGTTGAAGCGGCAAGCGTCGTCAGTGTCATTTTTATTGGCTGGGCCGTGGGAAGCCCATTATTTGGCTGGATATCCGACCGTATTCAACACCGAAAGCCAATCATATATGCGTCTGCAGCATGCAGCTTATTGTTTATATTAATTATTCTTTATTGTCCCTTTCTATCTTTAAAATCGCTGTTTGTTGTGGCTTTTTTGTATGGATTTAGTAATGTTGGTGTTTCAACGTGCTATGCTGTTGCTTGTGAGTTAGTACCCAGTCAATATGCAGGCACTGCATTGGGCTTTACAAACATGGCATCCATTCTATCAGGTGCCTTATTTCAACCGATTGTTGGCTGGGCTCTTGATATATATTGGGATGGCACTATGATGGATGGAATGCGTTATTATTCTGTTGCTGATTTGCAAAAAACAATGATATTTCTACCGGCTTGCTTGATTTTTTGTCTTATTTTGTGCTTTTTTTTGAAGGAAAGTTATCCTAAAGGACGAACTTAAATACTTAAGACGTCTTTAACAAAAGGTATAGTAATTTTTCGTTGTGCTGCGAGTGATGCCTCATCAAGACGATTAAGCAATGTATTTAAATCATGCATATTACGCGAGCTGCGATTAATTAAAAACTGCCCAACACCAGTTGGTAATTCAAAACCTCGCTTTTTAGCACGCCGTTGTAATGTGTTAATTTTATTCCCATCACTAAGCTCATTTAGCTGAATAACCAATCCCCAACCAAGACGGGAGCGAAGATCAGGCAGGTTTATTTGCATACTGTTCGGTGGGCGTTTACCACTGATGATGAGTCGGGTTTCCCCATTGTCTCTTACTCGATTGTAAAGATGAAACAGGGCTTCTTCCCATGCGCCCTGCGTAGATATGGCGTCTAAATCGTCTATGCTAATCCAAGCTTGCTTATCCAGATCTTCCAGTATACAAGGCTCCCAAGTCTTGAACGTTTCGAGTGGTAAGTATATTGCCGACTGATTCACGTTAACCGCTTGGCAGCAAGCCTGAAGCAAGTGAGACTTGCCGGTTCCGGTTTCACCCCACAAATAAATCAAGCGTTCACCTTCGCCTGCTAAAGACAGCGTGAGTTGTTGATGTAATAATGCGTTATTTGTCCAGCAAAAATCATCGAGTGTTGCTTCATCATTTAGTTGTATAGCCAACGCTAATTGACTGCTCATTTGACGGGAACTATGCTATTGGCACAGGCCTTTTTTCCCCATGTCCACGTGTAATCAATATAGCTACTAATGGTTGTTGTAGCTGTTAGCCAAATGAGTAAATTGCTGATTTGTGTTGATAGGGATGAAAATGCAAGCTGAAATAAACATAACGTCACGAGCCCCAACTGCAAAACAGTATTTATTTTGCTTAAGTAAGTCGGTTTAAAGTCTGGTTTGTGTTTGATAAGCCAATACCATGCTAGTACGCCGATAGATATGGTGATGTCTCGTAAAAAAACCAACATGACTAACCACCAAGGGATGCAATTAATTAGTGCTAAGGAAATAAAGCTTGAAGCAATAAGCAATTTATCCGCAACAGGGTCGAGAAAAGTCCCAAATGAACTTTGGCAGTTAAAATTTCGCGCCAACCAACCGTCTAAGCCATCAGTAAAGCCAGCCAACATAAAGATATAAAATGAATTGACGTATTGTTGTTGATAAAGAAAAATCAAAAACGGCACAATTAATAGTATGCGCATTACGGTGAGCGCATTGGGGATTTGTTTTAATATCATAGGATTTAACGGTATATTACCACACCGCTTCCGGTTCTTTATATTGTCACTTGATTATCTAGTTGCCGAGAATTGTATCCAATATCACTCAAGA
>JAJZSG010000142.1 GCA_021849905.1 Pseudomonadota bacterium | reverse complement strand
CCGATCTAAATGTTTCGATCTTAACTTGAATACCAATTAACATAAAAAATAAAGGTGCAAGAATAGCCTCTAAGGGTGCGACCAATGCCTGTATGCTTAATGCCTTCTTATCTGCGCGCTCACGTGCATCAAAAAAACCATCATGAATCACAATACCTGCAACAAAAGCACCGATGATGGTCGCAAGCTGCACCATCGATGCAAGCCAGGCCAAACTCATCAGAAACAAAAACGCTATAAATAATTTGGCTTCCCATAATGAAACCCAAGAAAACCATGTCACTGCTTTACGTAGTACCCAAGGACCTATCCACAAAGCACTTAAGAAAAACACACAAGCAAGAACAACAACACGGCTGACCATAAAAAAATCGACCATGCCATTAATAACAATACTACTCACGATAGCCAGAAGAATTAACCCCAAAATATCATCAATCATCGCCGCACCGAGAATAGTCTTTGCTTCACGGGTGCGTAATGTTTTCATGTCCCGAAGCACGCGAGCCGTAATCCCAATACTCGTTGCTGATAAAGTAGCCGCAACAAACAAGTCAGCTTGAAACGAGGCATTTGGCATCAAAAAATAAGTCGCTAATAAACCCAACAGCATCGGTGCAACAACACCAATCACGGCAACCTGCAATGATTCTCGTCCCGTGTGTTTTAGTTCTTCAACAGAACTTTCAAGCCCGACCATAAATAATAAAAAAATAACGCCATAACGGGAAAATACATCGACGACATAAGCAATTTTTAATAAATCAAAGCCATTTGAGCCACTTAATGCAGACATCACAAGAGCTGCGTCGTGACTACTCGGTATAACATGACTAACGGCATCTGAAAGCGATAATCCAGAAAATACAGCGTTCATTATACTAAATACAGCCGAGCCTTCTCGTAAGACCATAGCTAACTGTAAACCAAAAAAATAACACAAATTTCCAGCAATAACCCCCATCAACAACTCACCCAAAACAGCAGGTTGCTTCAACCATTTAGCAATATAGCGACCCAAAACACCGAAAAAAAAGATGAGGGTCACCCAGAAAATAATGGGCGCAATAGGATCAAGATGATTAGACTCTGATTGAGCAAACGTTTGAGCCGGAAAAAATCCGGCCAAATAAACAAGGACAAAACGAGAAATCATATCGTCTAGGCCGCTTTGTGAACGGAGCCAAGAAACAAACACGTGTCTAAAACAGAGTCTGGATTCAACGACAAACTGTCAATCCCTTCTTCCATTAACCACTCAGCAAAATCCTGATGATCAGATGGGCCCTGACCACAAATACCGATATATTTATCCTGTTTTTTACAGGCCGTGATTGCCATATGCAAGAGTGCCTTAACCGCGGCATCGCGCTCATCAAACTGTGCAGCAACCAACCCTGAGTCTCTATCCAAGCCTAACGTTAATTGCGTTAAATCGTTAGAACCAATTGAAAACCCATCAAAATACTGAAGAAACTTATCAGCCAATAATGCGTTTGAGGGCAATTCGCACATCATAATGACACGCAAGCCATCTTTGCCTCGTTCAAGACCATGCTCTTTCAGCACCGTAATCACGTTAGATGCCTCACTAACGGTTCTGACAAAAGGAATCATGATTTCAATATTCGTAAGTCCTAAGTCTTCACGCGCACGCTTTACCGCTTTGCATTCCAAAGCAAAGCAATCCGAAAAAGCGGGGGAAACATATCGTGAGGCCCCTCTAAATCCAAGCATCGGGTTTTCTTCATGAGGCTCATAAAGTGCACCACCGGCTAGATTTGCATATTCGTTAGATTTAAAATCTGAGAGCCTTACAATCACGGGTTTAGGATAAAAAGCGGCGGCAATCGTGGCGATGCCCTCTTTCAGTCGCTCGATGTAATATTCAATAGGCGATGCATAGGCAGCCGTTTTTTCGTTAATTAGTTTTTTTAATTCCACATCCGTCAACGAATCATATTCCAGTAACGCCTTAGGATGAATACCGATACTGTTCGAAATTAAAAACTCAAGCCTTGCAAGACCAACGCCCGCATTAGGAACCGATTGAAAAGCAAAAGCCCTGTCGGGATTACCCACATTCAACATAACTTTTACAGGAAGCTCAGGCATGCTATCGACGTCTAAACACAAGCGTTCAAATGGAATGAGTCCGTCATAAACATAACCGGTATCGCCTTCAGCACAACTAACCGTAACCTCATCCCCATCACGGATAACTCGTGTTGCATCACCACAGCCCACCACAGCAGGAATTCCTAATTCACGAGCAATAATAGCCGCGTGACAAGTACGCCCTCCTCGATTCGTAACAATAGCGGAAGCGCGCTTCATAACAGGCTCCCAATCCGGGTCCGTCATGTCAGACACTAAAACATCACCCGGCTCTACACGATACATTTCTTCCACATTGTTAATCACTCGAACACGCCCCTGACCGATACGCTGTCCGATACTGCGGCCCTCACTGATAATACGACCGGGTTTGCTTAAGGTATAGCGCTCAAGAACTTGTTTGTTATCTCGGCTTTTAACGGTTTCAGGCCGTGCTTGCAAGATATACAGTTTGCCATTTTTGCCATCTTTAGCCCACTCAATATCCATGGGTCTACCATAATGCTGCTCGATAATTAATGCTTGATGAGCGAGTTGCTCTATTTCTGCTGATGTTAATGAAAATTGCAGGCGCTGTTTTTTATCAACATCCACTGTTTTAACCGTTTGCGTGGTCGTTGGATCATCACAATAAACCATCTTAATCGCTTTAGTACCCAGTGTTCGACGAATAATCGCGTCATGTCCCGAACGAAGGCTGGGTTTATAAACATAAAACTCATCGGGGTTTACAGCACCCTGAACAACCAACTCACCCAAACCGTATGCCGACGTAATCAAGACTACTTTATCAAAACCCGACTCGGTATCCATAGTAAACATGACGCCACTAACCGCCAAGTCACTGCGAATCATCTGCTGAATACCTGCCGATAATGCAACATCATGATGTGCGAACTGATGATGAACACGATAAGCAATGGCACGATCGTTATATAACGATGCAAAAACGTCTTTGATAGCTGATAACACAGCATCAATACCGGTCACGTTTAAAAAGGTTTCTTGTTGACCTGCAAAGGATGCATCCGGTAAATCTTCTGCCGTTGCAGAAGAGCGTACAGCCACACTAAAATCATTGTTGCCAATGGATGCCGCCAACTGGTTATAACTGTCACGCACAGCGTTCTCAAACGATTGAGAAAACGGTGTGTTAAGAATGAGCTCTCGAATATATTTACCTGTTGTCGCTAACTGACGAACATCATCAACGTTTAAGTTAGCAAGACACGCATAGATTGTTTTATCTAAATCATTTTGTGATAAAAACTCACGAAAAGAATCAGCCGTTGTGGCAAACCCAGCAGGTACAACAACACCCGTGCTCGATAGCTTGCTGATCATCTCACCTAGAGATGCATTTTTTCCACCAACTTGTTCCAGATCACGCAAACCTAATTGTTGAAACTCGACTGTGTGTGCTATACCTGCCATGTTAACTCCAAATCCATAAAATTATTGAGTCATTCTACTGAATTTACAGTCAGATGTGAATGACAAGATTGGGCCACAATATCCCAGGGGTGTCCCATTAAAAAATTCTTATGCTACCTGGTTTCAGACGAACCCGCTCCTGCGATCATCGCGCACATCCTTGTGCGCGATGGTCTTCAACTCAGGCACCATAAGAATTTTTTAATGGG